>DAOPZB010000027.1:0-13759 GCA_035353195.1 Methanothrix sp.
CGGCCTCTTCCGACCGCAGGATCTCCGGCTCGTTTTTGGCGGTATTGATGAGCAGTTCGCAGTAATGAGCCGGCCGGTCCGGGGCGATCTTGGATATGACCCGGGTGGGCTTTCCGGAGGTGAGCTGGGAGTAGAGCACTGCCGCGGAGATTCCTATGCCCTGCTGGCCGCGGCTTTGCCGCAGGGTATGAAAGCGGGATCCGTAGAGCAGTTTGGCAAAGACGCGCGGTATCTCCTGGGGCACAATTCCCGGCCCGTTGTCCTCCACAATGACCAGGTAGTACTCTCCGCTCTTCTTTATCTGCACGAATATGTCCGGCAGTATCCCTGCATCCTCGCAGGCGTCCAGAGAGTTATCCACCGCCTCTTTGACGCAGGTGATGAGCGCCCGCGGAGCCGAGTCGAATCCCAGGATCTGGCGATTCTTTTCAAAAAATTCTGCTACGGATATGGCCTTCTGCTGCTTGGCCAGCTCCTCGGCAATTTCCATAAAAATAAATAGGGCTAAAGTTCAGCCCCGACTACGGTTTGAGTGGCGGTGACATTGTCTATCTCGCGAATGACGTCCACGAGCTTGTTGAGCATGCTCAGGCCCTCAACCTCGATGATGACCACGAAGTCGAACTCGCCGAAGACATGGTAGACATCCTTGATGCCGTCGATCTCCTGCAAGGCATTGTAGACGGTCTTCTCCTGTCCCGGCACCACCTTTACCATCGTTACTCCGATTACCATTTTGTTTCACCCACCCTATACATCTTCCGCACATTATATAAGACTTTTCAGCTCTTCTTGCCGAAGTCGAATGTCTCCACCTCATCATCGCCCTCCGGCTCAGACCAGGCCTTCAAGGGCTCGCTCTTCTTTGGCTTGAACTTTCGGGGGGCTGTAGCGGCCTTCTCTTCGGCTCCTTCCGGATATGCGTCCTCTGCCGGCGCGACGTTCAGGCTCTTTGTATCCGGGGCGATGCCCTTCGCCGCCTCCGGCGACACCGCCATATCCGGGGGATTGGGCTCCATGCGGCCGGTCAGGTCTGCGCCGGAGGTCGCCTTTTCGGGCCTGCCGGCGGACGCGCCTGAACGGCTGAGGTCTTCTGCCAGGGAGATCAGAGTGCGAAGGGCCATTTGCCGGAAGTGTTCGATTTCGGTATGATAATGGTCTATTGCCCTCTGTCCGTCCTCAAGCCGGGTCTGGGCCGGCATGGCATCGGCGGTGGAAAAGTCGCCTGAAACCTCTGTGGGCTTGACGCTCTTTAATGCCGCCAGCCTCTCAATCGTCCTTGCGGCCGTGTCCAGGACCCAGAGGTTGTTGGTGGCCTTATCCACCCTTTGAATGGATTCGGCGCGCAGGGAGATGATGATATTTCCGTCTTCCGTCTGGTAGAGATTGGGCTTTCCCACCACCGCCACGAATTCCGGCGGCTCCATGCTTGCCAATATCAAAGCTGCCTCCGGCTGATACTGCCCGGCGTAGATCAGTATGCTGCCGGTGGGGTCCACCAGCCGCCCCCGCCAGTATTCCGTGTCCGATCCGATGTCGTCCTTTTCGGTCAGTGTGCCCACCATGAAGACGCGATTGCATTTTGCCCCGGTGGGGGTGAGAAGATATGAGGGGGCATACTGGTTGTTCTCTTCTCCATCCCGGAAGGAGTAGTTGGAGCTCTTCAGCTCTTCGGAGAAGACCCTCTTGGCCACCTCGCGAGAGAATCCTCCGGAGAATCCTGCCATTTAAATCGCCTCCGCTGCGGCAATGAGTTCGTCCACCTGGGATGCCTTCACAGGGGACATATCGTTTATGGTCTCGACCAGTAGGTATCTGTCAACCCTCGGCCCGGTTATGGTGTAGTACTTTCCCACCAGCTTTCCTTCGATGAGAGTTCGCACCACCTCGTGGTCCAGAGCCTCCATAGCCATCTGCTTGGCCTCCTCCAGGGTGAGGCCCACCAGCCGCTCCGTCATCTCCCGGTTGAGCAGCACATCCTGAACCCTCCGCCCGTCATCCAGAACTGCTTTGATGCGCAGGTCGTATGTGCCGTCCACCTTGCCGTGCTCGCTGCAAACCCCTTTGGCCAGGGAGCGTTTGCAGGAGGGACAGCGCTTGATCAGCCCCGATCCCTTCTGCACATCCACCAGCGCTCCGGAGAACTCCGCCGCCACGGAGCCTATCTCTATATCCGTATCGAGCGGCTCTATCTGGCTGGTGCGGTTCATCTTTACTGAGAAGCGTCCGGAGAACTCGTCTGTGACCACATTCCGCAGAAGGTAGCTTTTGCCGGACTCCATGTCGGGCAGATCGGCCTTGGTCCACTTCACAAAGCGGATGGTGCCCGTTTCGTCTCCCACCAGCCCCGACTGGGAGATGGCGTCGCTGGTCGACTCCCAGAGAGATGCCACTTTGACCCTCAGGTCCACCCACAGGCCGGGCTCATTGATCTCCACCACCTTCATCTCCTGGGCCGCCCGGCTGGCAGGCTTTGCCTCCACCTCGGACTGGAGGAGCTCTATCTGGCTGGTGCGGTTGAGCTTGAGGGAGAACCTGCCCTGGTACTCGTCTGTGATCACATTCTTGAGCAGGTAGCTTTTGCCGGCCTCCATGTTGGGGAGATCCGATTTGCTCCATTTCACAAACTTGACGGAGCCCGTGCTGTCGCCCACCAGGCCGGTCTGGGAGATGGTCGGCGAGGCCGGCTCCCAGAGGTCCAGGACCTTGACCTCCACGTCCACCCATCTGCCGACCTCCTTGATATCTGAGATCTTGACCTTATCCGAGCCCGCCCTGGCCTGAGGCGTTATGCCGTTCTCTTTTAGGAAGTAGTTTATGACCGATCTCCTCGCCTCGCCTTCCGGCACGCGAAAATCCTCAATGAGCTTCTTTAGGCGAGTGGCAATCTCTTCCTCAGGGACTTCTATCTTCTGCTCCCTGAGACGGGCTATTATCTGATCAACCAGTTCTTTCATTCACAATCCGCCCCCTAACTTTTATTGAGAGGTAGATACACCTTGCACCTCGAATTATTTAAAGCAAACCTGTGCGGGGCGAAAGTAATCTATTCCAGAATAGTAGAGGCCAATAAGATGAAGATTCATGCCTGGTTCGGGGCAGTCGACCTGGATAGGCAAGCTATGCTTACCGGTGGGGATGGAGAAGATAATGGAGAAAGATTTGAGGCCTGCCCTGCCGGAATTGATGCTGCGTTTCCCCTTCCCCAGCCCGACCTGCGCGCCCTGGCCATGAAAAACGGACTGTTCTGCAGCGATGCAGAATACAATGCTCGCCTCAGAGATGCGGCATTGGCGCAGGTTTTAAGCCGGCTTTCAGACTGGGCCACCGCCGAGCAGGACCTCCTCGTCGCCGTGCAGGCTCTGGATGATATGGCCCAGGCTCTCAACCTGCTGGAGGAGAGGCTCTACGAATGGTCCCGGCTGCACCGCCAGGAGATCGTGCACGGTCGGGACCTGGCGGAAGGGCTGGGAGAGGATAAGAACATGGGGACCCTGGCCCGGGCGGCCCTGTCCCTGAGGTCGTCCCGAAAGAGCCTGGAGGAGGAGGTGGCGGTCGCAGTGCAGGCCCTGGCCCCCAATCTCTCCGCCCTGGCCGGGCCGGTGCTGGCCGCCAGGATCATCTCCCGGGCGGGAGGCCTATCCAATCTGGCCCGCATGCCCTCCAGCCGCATTCAGGTCATGGGCGCTGAGAAATCCCTCTTCAAGCATCTGAGCGGCCACGCCCCTTCCCCCAAGCATGGAATCATCTACCGCCACCCCGCCGTCAGCGGATCGGCCCGGAGGCTGAGGGGCAAGACGGCCCGGACATTAGCTGCCAAGCTGGCCATAGCCGCTCGGCTGGATGCCGGATCTGCCGGCCTGTCCTCCGATCTGGCGGCATCCCTGGAAGCCCGACTGAAATCCATCAAGCAGGGAGCGAAAAAAGAGAAGGATCAAATTTATATTCAAAGCCGGAAGAGAGGGCGATGAGAAGTGATATCCTGATGAGACTGCAGCGCAATTGTCTGATGCTCGGATTTCTGGTGGCATTGATTCTCGCCATATGGGCAGCCAACCCTGCGGCTGCCGTGGAGCAGAACCTCACGGAGCATTCCTGGATCTACAGCCAGGGAACCATTGACGACATGCGCATCTATCAGTCGGAGGCCGGTTTTGCCGGCCAGAAGTTGGTCACAGGGACCAGGGGCACGGGAACAGTCTCCCGCACCATAAATGCCCAGGTCTACGGCGGCTATGAAGACGGCTACAATGAGATAATGGCCAACGAATGGGGCGTCTATCAGAACAAGCCCTCCCGCTACAGCGCACCCATAACCGCATCCGAGCTGAAGAACGCCCTCTGCGCCAAGAACTATGAGGTGGGTTCAGTCTATTCGGAGAGCTACTCTGAGCTCAATGACCTGATCAAGGATACCACCGTCATGCAGACCGATAATAATTCCGTCTACAACATCCACTCCGAGGTGGAGGGGACGGCAAAGGTGGGGGCGCGGGTGCAGAAGAGCTCTAAAGCCGTGCCCATCTATGTCATGAGCGGAACCTATTCCGGATACACCAACATGAGAATGTCTCTGGAGTCGGGCAACGCCTCGGTGCTGACGCTGCCCTGCCCGTGAGGCTTGGGCTCTTTTTTTTTTTCATGGATATTCTTTGGCCCGCACCAGTTAGATGCTCTGCCCTTCTGTGTAGTATGAAAATGCCATCTTTGTGAGTTCTTTTGTGCGCCTTGTGTTCTTTGTGGTGAACGTCCGTAGACCACTGGGCTGGCCCTGGCGCAAACGCTTTCACCACAAAGAGCACAAAGCTCACAAAGGACGCACAAAGAACGGAAGGCTAATCGTCACAACTTACTAACTAAACCACAGAGGCGCAGAGACACAGAGAAACAGAGACAAGGAGCCACTTCACCGCCCAAAGGAGAAAGCGAGTAGCCAGTTTTTTCTTATTTTGCCGGGTCCTCCAGAGAGAAGTACACTCTGCGGTTGGCTTTCCCCTTATTCTCGGCCTTGATCATCTTTATCCTGCCCACCTCGCCGGTGTTCCTGACATGAGTTCCCCCACAGGCCTGACCATCCACTCCTTCGATCTCCACCACCCGGATCGTCTCCCGGTCGGGAACTTCCATGGCCAGGCGGACCAGGTCGGGTATGGCCAGGGCCTCTTCCCTGGGAAGCATCCTGATAGTCACGGGAAGCTTTTTGGCGGCGATTTCATTGGCAGCCTCCACGTATTCGTTCATCTTCGCCTTGTCAAAGCTCTCCAGGGAGAAGTCCACTCGCGACCTGGACAGTTCGATCTGATTTCCCGTGATTTTAGCGCCCGTCTCCCGGAAGATGACGGCGCTGAGGATGTGGCAGGCGGTGTGGCTGCGCATGAAGCGATAGCGCCTCACTTCGTCGATCTTTGCCGAGACTCTGTCGCCCCGGACCAGGCCCGGCCGGTCCAGAATATGCACTGTGCCCCTGTCCCCGGTCTGCGCTGCAATCACCGAAAACTCCTCCCCACCGCTGATCAGAAATCCCAGGTCCGAAGGCTGCCCACCCGACTGGGGATAAAATGCGGATCGATCGAGCACCACTTTTTCCGCGGCGGCATCTATCACCGTGGCTTCAAAGGCCCAGAGATAATTGTCCTCCAGATACATCTCCTTCATGGATTGACTCATAGACTCTTCCCTTTCATCAGCCTGACGGGCCGGGATAAAATATATTATGTACAAAAAATATTTTTTAAGAACCTCTCCGGTTCTATTTTAGGGGAATTATTTTCAACGAAACTTATATATATGTTATCACTCGTTATGCGGCTGGTGACCGTATTGGATACAATAGCCCCCGCTGACCTGAAAGTCGAACGAGATGAATTCGCATCCATACTCATGAAGGTGGGCCTGAAGAGAAATGTGGCCAAAGTTCTGACCTATCTATCCGGGGTGGCAGAGGCAACCTCCCGCGAGATTGAGATCGGATCGGACCTCCGCCAGCCTGAAGTGAGCATAGCCATGAGGGAGATTCGAAAGCTCGACTGGATTGTGGAGAGGGATGAGAAGAATCCGGGAAAGGGCCGGCCATATCGCATCTACAGGCTGAACAAGAGGCTGCCGGAGATCGTGCAGTACCTGGAAGAGGAAAAATCAAAGGAATCCGAGAGAATAATGAGACAGATAGAAAAGCTCAAATCCCTGAAATCCAATTAAAATAATATTTCAATAAAACATAAATCTTCGAATTGCATGCCGCCCTCTGGCAGCACGTCTCTTTCTTTTCTTAAATTCGTTTTCTTTGAAAAATATATATCCTCTCTATGCAAAAAACTATTATACTAATAGCCTGCTAGAATAGGGCAGAAATGTAGAGGGGGATGGAGATGAAGTATATCATCGACGAAGCCCTGGGCAGATCTGAGGCCGAGAGCAGGATCAAGCCGACCAGCATGGTCCAGAGCGATGAAGAGCTGGTATCGGTTCTGGAAGAGCTGACCACGGTTATCAGAGTGATAGGGTGCGGCGGAGGCGGCTCCAATACCATCGACCGGCTGGCGGAGTGCGGCATCCAGGGAGCGGAGCTCTTTGCCATCAACACCGATGCCCAGCATCTGCTGCACATCAATGCCGACCGGAGATTCCTCATTGGCCGGCGCACCACCCGGGGGCTGGGTGCCGGGAGCCTGCCTGCCATCGGCGAAGAGGCGGCGGAAGAGGACATAGACGAGATAAAGGCCGCAGTGGACGGCGCTGATATGGTCTTTGTCACCTGTGGCCTCGGCGGCGGAACAGGGACCGGCGCGTCTCCGGTGGTGGCGGAGGCCGCACGCGAGGCGGGAGCCCTCACCATCTCCATTGTCACCATCCCCTTCAGCGCCGAGGGCACTATCCGGATGCAGAACGCCGAAGCCGGCCTCAAGAGGCTGCGGGAGGTCTCAGACACGGTTATAGTTGTGCCCAACGACAGGCTGCTCGATGTGGTCCCCAACCTCCCTCTTCAGGCAGCCTTCAAGGTGGCGGACGAGGTGCTGATGCGCTCCGTCAAGGGCATAACCGAACTGATCACCCGGCCCGGCCTGATCAACCTGGACTTCGCCGATGTGAGGACGGTCATGACCAACGGTGGCGTGGCCATGATCGGTATGGGTGAGGCGGACGGCGAGGAGAAGGCCCGCGATTCGGTGATGAAGGCCCTGCGAAGCCCCCTCCTGGATGTGGATGTCTCCGGAGCCACCTCCGCCCTGGTCAATGTGGTGGGCGGCCCGGACATGACCATCACCGATGCAGAGACTGTGGTGGATGAGGTCTACCAGAAGATCAATCCCGATGCCCGCATCATCTGGGGCGCGCAGATCGATCCCAACCTGGAGCACACCATCCGCACCATGCTGGTGGTAACCGGTGTATCCTCTCCTCAGATCCTGGGAAAGGACCTATCCCGACGGGTGACCAGCAGGCACGGCATAGATTTCCTGCCCAGGCGGGCCAGATATTGAGAATTTATCGGATGTGATAGAATTCTTACCGAGAAGGTGAGCGGCGAGCTTGAGATGCTGGAGCGGCACCTGATCATCCTCAAGCAGGTTGTTGAAAACGAGCCCATCGGCATCCTCAAGCTGGCAGAGGAGACGAAGATACCGAGCCACAAGGTGCGCTATTCCCTGAGGGTGCTGGAGCAGGAGGGGCTGATAAAAGCCTCGGCTCCGGGAGCCGTCACCACCGAGGATACGGCTGCTTTTTTGCAGGACCTGGAAGGCATGATCGAGAATCTGTCCAAAAGGGCAGAGGATCTCAAGAAGATCAAGATTATTAAGAGGTAGATGCTCTACAGCAAGATTGCCCAAAGCCTGCAAGAGATCTCGACGTCGCCTCCCGCAAAAAAGGCGCAGATCTGCGCCGCCCTTCTGGAGCAGGCAGATCCGGATATGCTCTGCCCTCTGGTGCGCCTCCTCTCAGGCGAGCTATGGCCGCGCTGGGAGGAGAGGGAGATGGGCATGGGGCCGGAGGCTGTGGCGGCTGCCCTCACGGAGGTGAGCCTTCTGTCCGAGCATGACATATCCCTTCTCCGCCAGGCAGGTCCGGATATGGGTGCTGTGGCCGAGACTGCTCTATCCCGAAAGACGCAAAACTCCCTCTCCACAGAGCCCTTGCAGGCCCAATTGGTTTATGATGTTCTCCTCCAGGTCTCCCGGCAGAGCGGCAAAGAGTCTGAGCAGAGAAAGGCGGCCCTACTGCGAGGCCTCTTTCTGCAGGCCTCTCCTCTGGAGGGCAGGTTCATCGCCAGAGCTGCCCTGCGGAGCATGCGGGCGGGAATCGGCCAAAAGACATTGATTTCAGCTCTGGCTGCGACCCTGCACTGCGACAGGGAGACCATCCTGCGGGCTTATTCCCTGCTGCCCGATCTGGGGCTGGTGGCACAGGCTGCCGGAATGGGGGATCTCGATAAGATTGCCATGCAGCCTTCCGTTCCCGTCAGGTTCATGCACTACACCAGATGCCGGGCGAAGGATGAAGGCGGCTCATCGGATGGCTCGCCGTCTGCCGCTGCCTCGGCAACGTCGTCCGTCATCCTGCCCGTCTATCCCGGATTGAGGGTCCAGTTTCACAGATTAAAAGGGGAGGCGTCTGTGTTCACAACTCAATACAGGCCCATCACAGTCGCCTGTAGCGGCATCGTTTCGCAGATTGCAGAAATGGATGCCGACTTCATCATAGATGCTTACCTGATGGGCTTCAGGGGCGCAAAGCAGGGCGGCTCTGAGGGAATAGCCATATGCAGCAGCAGGGAGATGCTCAGGTACATCAACCGCCGCCGCCTCTCCAGAAAGAGCAGCCTCTCCCCGTCGCTGCTGGTCTATGACCTCCTCTTCCTGGATGGCAGCAGCCTGTGCAGCCTGCCATACTGGGTGCGTCGCAGCCGTCTGGTCGGACTGTTGGGCGAGCCCAGGGCCATGCCGTTCTCCGGGATCTCAACCGTCGGAGAGCTGCCGGGGGAAGCGGGAGAAGATGCAGATATTCTTGCGGAAGTCAGGAAAGGAGGAGGAAAGGCATTGCTGGTGAGAGATATCGAGGGAGAGTACCTGCCAGCAGAGGCCAGCCGGACGGACTGCATCATTCGATGATCCTCCGGCCGTTCGATCCCTGGAATAGCGCACTGTGCACCTGCCCGCCCAAGTACAGCCTCAACCCCTACACCGGCTGCCCGCACGGCTGCCTCTACTGCTATGCCTCCTCCTACATCCCCCGCTTCTCCCAGTGCCGCCCCAAAGTCGGACTGATAAGACATCTGGACCGGGAGGCGAAGAGGCTGCTCCCTGGAAGCCTGGTCGCCCTTTCCAACAGCTCCGATCCCTATCCGCCACTGGAAAGAGAGCTGGGGCTCACCCGGGGCTGTCTGCAGGTCCTGCGGGACCGGGGGCTATCTGTACAGGTGGTGACCAAATCCCATCTGGTGGCAGAGGACGCCGGCCTTCTCGCGGCCATGAAGGCCTGCGCGGCCATAACTGTGACCTGCCTCGATATAGAAGTCTCCCGCCGGCTGGAGCCGGGAGCACCCCTGCCGGAGCAGCGCCTCTTCGCCCTGCGGCGGCTGGCGGATGAGGGCGTCCCCATCTCCGCCCGGATCGATCCCATCATCCCCGGCATCAACGACTTTCTGATAGAGGACCTAGTCTCCGCCGTCTGCCGTGCGGGAGCGGCTCACATAACCTCCTCCACCTTCAAAGCCCGGCCGGAAAGCCTGCGGAGGATCTCATCCGCCTTTCCGGAGGAGTCGACTCTCCTCCGGAAAATATTTGATAAAGGCAGCAGGATTTCGGGCAGCCTATACCTTCCGGCGGACATGAGGCGGGATCTCATGCAGAGGGCAAGGGCGGCGGCAGAGAGGGAGGGTGCGACATTCTCATCCTGCCGGGAAGGAACGGCTCCTTTAGCGGGGGTGAGTTGCGATGGGACTCACCTCATAAATGCGATGCCCGCTCCCAATTTCGGAAGTCGTCCATGAAAGTCTATTTATATGAAGAATAACTAGACTTGACGACAATTCTTCTCAAAAGGGAGGATGTTCAATCTACAGTCATAAATGCTATGCGCTAAGGGAATAGGAGGTATTCAATATGAGGAATGTTCTGGCTATCACTGTGGCCCTCACGGTAGCGGCTATTATCTTAATGCCTGCTCTGGGGTACACCAATCAAGCAGCAGGAAATCAGTCCTATACGGTAAAATCGGGAGAGAAAGTAGCTTACAGCTTTACTACAAATGTCCCCGCCCATAATCTCACTTCAGATATGGTGGCAAACAAGTACTCTTTCGAGTCTTCTGGCGTAAAGAGTACGAGGATGCCCTACAGCTTCCAGCAGAGCGGGATACAGCCTTACTCGGTAAAGATCGAAGGCGCTGAGAATGCAGTCGCTCAGGGCGAGAAGGCCAAGAAGGAAGTCGCTATGCTTGGCAGCATGAATAAGCAGGAGCCTGCAGCCGCAGCAGTTGAGCCCGCCCCCGCCCAGACGGAAGAGCCGGCGCCAGTGGCAAATGCAACTGAGACCGCCCCTGTTGTAGCCGCCCCCAAGTTCACCATCGAAGGCATGGTCTTCAACGACACCAATGGCAATTTTACCCAGGATGCCGATGAGGCAGGCCTCGCCGGCTGGACAGTGAATCTGGAGCAGGCTGGAGCCGCAGTCAAGACCGCCACCACCGCTGATGACGGCAAGTTCTCCTTTGCCGATGTTGATGTCGGTGAGTACACCGTCTCTGAGGTACTGGCCGAGGGCTGGAGCATCATCGCCCCCGCTGAGGGCAAGTTCCCAGTGACCATCACCGATGCAAATGTCGCTGGCCTGGCATTCGCCAACCAGCTCATGCCCGTGGCAGCCGCACCCGCTGTACCTGAGAACACCACAGCAGTGGTCGATGTACCAACCAACGCCACCGCTTAGGCCCAGGCCCGCGGATAGTGCCAATTAAAAGTCAAATCAAGGCCCTGCATTCTCAGGGCTTCTCTTTTCGTTTTTTCCACCGAAAATCTTTCATATATTGGAGGAGCTAAAGGGATTGGGGGTGTATTCATCATGAATGCAAGGATGTGGATTGGTGTTATCTTGCTGGCACTGCTCATCATGCCGGCGGGAGGGACCGGCATGTCCGGGTCCGGATCATGCCAGGCGAGAAATGCAACGGAAGCCTATTGCGTCAATCACGGCGGATGCCCGAGGGATGGGATCTGCTACTTCCCTGACGGCGGCTACTGCGATCTTCTCTCCTTCTACAATGGCACCTGTCCGGGAAAGGGATACTATGAAGAGGCAATCTGGATGGCGGAAGCCTATCGCTTCCTCTACGGGGACATGGGATACTCCTATTCCTATTCGCCCTATGGCAGCCCAACCGCCGGCCAGTACGGCTCTCCCTACTACTATTACTACTATCCCGGATCGAGCGGATATGCAATTTAAATAAAATAAAAATGTTTGGAAAAGGAGCCCGATCTTCCCTCTCTTTTGGGGCTCTCCCCTTTTCCTGCCCGGCTTGTGCCGGGCCTCATTCGGCCAGTGCTTGTCTAGCCCAGGATCTCCTTCTTGAATGTTTCAAAGCCGATCTCGTCTATGAACTCGCCCAGGCGCTGCTTCTTGGCGTGATCTCTGTAGTAATTGACGATCTTGTCGATCAGGGCGAAGACCTCTTCGTCGGATAGATTCTCGGCCAGCATCTGGGCGAGCCTGGGCCGGACACCGCTGGAGCCTCCAACCAGGAGCCTCCATCCCTTGGCCGTGCCTATCAGGCCGATGTCCTTGACCGCCGGCTCGGCGCAGGAGTTGGCGCATCCAGATACCCCGAACTTGAACTTCCAGGGCAGAGCCATGCCGTGATATTTCCCGTCCAGCTTCAGGCCGACGCCCACCGAATCCTGCTGGCCGCGCTTGCAGAAGGTTGTCCCCGGACAGATCTTGATGCTTCTGACGCACAGGCCGATGGCCGCGCCGGCTTTCATCCCCAGGTCACCCCAGGCATCGTCTATGTCCTTGGGATCTATGCCCACTATGGCGATCCTCTGGGCGGAGGTGATCTTGAGGGCTTTGGCGTGATACTTCTCAGCCACGTCTGCGATCCGTCTCAGGCCGGCAGGATCGATTATGCCTCCCGGGATGTGCGGAGCTATGGCATAGGTCTCTTTGTCCCTCTGCACTATAGCTCCTTTGTCTAGAATATCTTTGGACATGCGTTGGCCTCCGTTTTCAGGCAGATACAAATGCCAGATGGTTTGCCAATGCCCAATGCGTCTATGGAATATAAATGTTTCAAATCAATAAGATAGAAGAGCTTTATTATTTATTACGTGAATATTATTACGAGATTACTGATGAGGAGCCTTGTTGCGTCACTTTGCGGCGCATTTCCCCATCAGCATCGCATTATAGACATCATGCATGTGCCTTAGCCTGCAAGGCTGCCCCGCTGGGCCTGCTCTTGCGGTGCCTCATGACGTGACGCGAGCGCCTTTCCATCAAATCGTCGCTCTTCACCCACTCACCCGTCTCGTCGTCCTTCTCGTACTGCTCTTTCACGGCCGACCAGGCAGCTTCGTGAGATGCCTTCTCGCGAACTGCGTCTTGTTCGCTCTCCATGTCCTCCCAACAGGTATTGTAGGCCTTCATGTAAATGGCCTTGGCGCGGCCGGGCAGATTGCGCACGCTCTTGGGCAGCTCGTTTATGCTTTCATATGGCATCAAATACATCTCCTGTCAATGGTTGAGCTTTTAGGTAACCTGCTTACTATGTAGATCCAGGTAAAAAGGTTTTGGGAGGGGGGTGCCGTGCGCTCCCCTATCCCGGCGAAAAAAGGCTTTAAATGGACTTCTTCAATTGCTCAATTTGCGCTTTCGCGGCGTCGATGTCGGTTGTCATCTTCTCCTGGCCGGTGGCAGGGGCAGTCTCCGGGGAGGCGGCGGCGCTCTGGGCTGCACTGCCCTCTGCGGCTTCAGGGATGGTGGTGTCCGGGCAGGAGCCTGGAGCGATCGGCGTTGCACCTTCAATAGTCTTGATGCTGAGGTTAGCCAGGAAATTCGATCTCAGCTCGCTGCTCATGTTTACATCCATCAGCAATAGAGCTATTGTCTGGTTAATCGGCTGATAAGCGATTATGTCCCTATTTCCTATCTGCCCTACTAGAGCCGGTCCAGGAACTGATTCATTATATGCGGCTTGGGCGAATATAGGATCAAAGGCTACTAGAAATGGCTTGATGTCTGCGCGATCCAGCTCTTTTTGTGGTGCTTGGCAGGGATAGAGAAGATGAAGCTCCACTCTGTTTCCGTCTAGCAGTATTGATGCAAAAACATCTTTACCATCTGTATAATTCTCTACTTTGTTTATATCGCCCACTACATCTACCTGATCAGGCAGGCAAAAGCCAAATGTAGCGTAAACCAAATCAGCCTCTTGGCAGGCGCCCTGGGCCGATGCTATTAGCGCAATCATAAGGCTTAACAAAATGCCGCCAATAACAGGCACCTTTGAAAGAGGCACTGATCTTTCTTGCTTGAACTTCATTCAATCCACCTCATTGTTGATTTTATCTCCCTTTTCTAATTCTAACATCCATTGAATATATTCGTCCAGGTTTATAACTCTCAAACTATTTAGCCGTTTCCAGGAGCTATTCCTTTATGTGGAAAATGGATCAGTTAAATTCCTTCTCCCTTCCTGGAGGATGGCGCTCTTGTATATCCTATTTGATATAGCGGCTCCGATATAGTAATATACTTGAAAACAC
>DAOPZB010000028.1:0-13730 GCA_035353195.1 Methanothrix sp.
GCCGTCCACCACCGCCACCACCACCGAGGCAAACTCCGTGGCCCGGGCATAATGAGTGTCATCCAGATTTTTGAGCATGGCCGTCTCCAGCTTCTTGAGGTCTCTCTTCCTCTCCGCCCTCTCCGCCAGGTATGCTCCACTGATTCCGGATATGCCCATAGCCAGGCTGCCGGCTATCCCTGCGGTGATCACCACATGGGGGTCGGCCACGCCGGAGAAGTGCGCCCCAATGACCACACCCATGATGGTGAGAGTGCCGTCGAAGGCATTCATGACGAATAGCCGCCGGGCTATCTCCACCGCCCGGGTGGCCTGCATGTACCTGCGATAACGGTCTATTCTCTTGCGCATTTGCCCCGTTTTTTTATTTATTTTTGTAAGTCCCTATGGCTCTCTCTTTGCAATGAGGCTTCTGCCCGTCATGGCCTTGGGCTGGGGTATTCCCAGCAGCTCAAGAGCAGTCGGTGCTATGTCGGCCAGGATGCCGTCCTCACGCAGCACGGGCCTGTCCCCGGGGGCGATCAGAGTGAACGGCACAGGATTGGTGGTGTGAGCCGTGTGGGGCTGGCCTGTGGCGGCGTCCGTCATCTTCTCGGCATTGCCGTGATCGGCGGTGAGAAGGACGGCTCCACCCAGGGCCAGAATCTCGTCGGCCACGGCACCCACGCAGCCGTCCACCACCTCGACCGCCGCCACGGCGGCATCAAATATGCCGGTATGGCCCACCATATCCGGATTGGCGAAGTTCAAGACGATCAGATCATACCTGCCGGAGGCCAGCCGGGCCAGCACTTCGCCCTGCACCGCATAGGCGCTCATCTCCGGCTGCAGGTCATATGTGGCCACCTTGGGGGAAGGAATGAGGGCCCGGTCCTCTCCGGGATTGGGCTGCTCTTTTCCGCCGTTAAAGAAGTATGTGACATGAGCATACTTCTCAGTCTCGGCGATGCGCAGTTGCAATAGCCCCGCCCGGCTGATCACCTGGCCTAAAGTGTCATCCAGGTTCTGGGCAAAAAAGGCCACAGGAGCCTTCAGTGTGGCATCGTACTGGGTCATACAGGTGTAGTGGACGCGCAGGGGCAATGTCGCAAATGCCGAGAAGCTCTCATCCACAAAGGCCCGGCTGATCTCCCGAGCCCTGTCCGGCCGGAAGTTATAGAAGATTATGCTGTCACCGTCCTCGATCAGTCCGGAGGCGTCGACCACTGTGGGCTGGATGAATTCGTCATTCTCCCCTCGCTGGTAGCCGTTTTCTACAGCTTCCGCCGCCGTGCTGGCCTTGAGCCCCACGCCCTCCGTCAGGCAGCGATAGGCCTTCTCCACCCTCTCCCACCGTTTGTCCCTGTCCATGGTGTAGTAGCGGCCGGATACCGTGGCAATCCTGCCCAGGCCACCCTTCCGGAAGACCTCCTCCAGATCGGCGATGTAGCCCAGGGCGCTTCTGGGGGGCACGTCTCTTCCGTCCAGTACGGCATGGACATAGACATCCTTCAGGCCCATCCCGGCGGCCATCTCCAGCAGGGCGTAGAGGTGAGTATTATGGCTGTGCACCCCGCCGTCGGAGAGCAGGCCGATGAAATGCAGCTTTTGGCCCAACGCCTTCTGCATGGACTGCCTTAAAACGGCATTGTCCGCCAGGCGTCCCTCCTCCACCGCCAGGCTGATCCTGGTGTAGTCCTGGTAGACGATCCTGCCTCCGCCTATGTTCAGATGGCCGACCTCCGAATTTCCCATCTGGCCGCGGGGCAGGCCCACGGCCAGGCCGGATGCACCAAGTGTGGTGGTGGCATAGCTGTTCCAGAATCGCTGCAAATTGGGCTTTTTTGCCCTGGCCACGGCATTTCCCTCTTCCTGCCGGCTGATGCCCAGGCCGTCCATGATGATAATTGCTAAGGGCCTCATCTTGCACATCCCATCGGCCCACCGGATATATCATCTCTTCTCTTTGTAGCCCTGCTCACCGATGAGGGGAACGAAGATCACACCCATCATCTCCTCCACGGACAGGCCGTTATCCCTGGTCACCAGCAGCAGCCTCTGATAGTCGCTTCCCACGGGAAGCACCATCCTGCCCCCCACTTTGAGCTGCTCCTTTAAAGCCGGCGGCACCATGGGAGCGGCAGCGGCCACGCTGATCCTGTCGTAGGGGGCATGCTCCGCCAGCCCCAGGCTCCCGTCACCCTCGATCACAGTCACATTGCCGATCCCCGCCCTCTCTAAATTCCTCCGGGCGGCGGCGACAAGCTCCGGCAGTCGCTCCACGGAATAGACATGACCTGTCGGTCCCACCAGCACGGCCATGACGGCGGCATGATAGCCGCTGCCCCCGCCCACCTCCAGGACGGTCATGCCGGGGAACAGGTCGAGCAGGTCGCACATGATAGCCACCATGTGCGGTGCAGAGATGGTCTGGCGGAAGCCTATGGGCAGCGGCGTGTCCTCATAGGCCTGGTCCGTGATATGTTCGGGAACGAATATCTCCCTGGGAACGGCCTTCAAGGCCGCGAGGACGGAATCTTTGACTCTGCCCTTGAGGCTATTGCAGAGCTGCTCTCGGTTCATATCTCCCGGCCCCAGATGCGCACAATGTCTTTGGCCGGAGCAAAGTCGGCAAATCCCTCGCCGCGCAGCTTGATCTTGACCACAGAGAATCTGCATCCTTTGGCCTGGCGGGTCTCGCCCACCTCAAAGACCTCGTCTCCGGAGACGGAGATCTTGAGGGAATGGCTCGTTCCGCTTCTGTATACCGATATCTTCAAAGGAACCTCGTCTGTAGCCCTGGCCCAGACGACTCCAACCTCCCCGGCAAGAGCTGCCTGTACCCTCCTGTCCGTCTCCAGGGATGTGATCTCCGTCATGACCACCTCTTTGGCCGGATCGTCCACCAATAGCTCGTCTCCCACGTGCAGAATCTCCCTGGCCGGAAAATTCATGAAATAGGGAGAAGACTGCCGGTCCCTGTTGACTATCACCTTGAGGTTGACCAGCCTTTCCCTCTCCACCTGGATGGAATGGACGGTATCGCATTCGATGCATCTCACCAGATTTTCCTGGCCGGATTTTATCAGGGAATGATCGGTGTCGGTGCCGCAGGTTGGGCAGAAGATCTGATCATCAAGCATAGGGGTATATTGCCGGTGAGGGTATTAAATCTGCCTGCCCTGGGTGACGGCCTCAAAGGGAAAATTTTTTAAGTAAGATTGCCGATTTATACTTGTGAAAGAAGTTATTAAAGAGCATCGAATCGCCGGCGATGGGGCGATGGAGGAATGCTGCGGAATTGCCGAGAGCATGATCGACGAGATTCATCAGATAGCAATGCCCTGTTCTCCACTTTCCCTCCGGGCAGGGGAGCGGCATAAGGGGTCTTTTAAGAAGATGCTGCTGCGGCAGATAAGGATGGCGAGGAGGATGGCGGCCATTTGAGGTGCTGATATCTGCGGCTACATATACCACGATTATTGTCCGGCCCGTCAAATTTAAATTTTCTAAAATTATTTTAATTATGTGAAAGACGCTTTTTAAATTACGAAAGCTATTTATATTATTTAAGTATCTTATTTATCTGTGAAAGCTGACACTGACTGCTCTATCCCCAAGTCGTGCTCCGAGGTGGAGGTGGACATCAAGAGGCTGGATCGCATGCTTGCCGCAGCTCACAGGAGCTGTATCGATGTAAAAGACAGCTACGATTTCTATGTCCTGGCCTTAAAGGAGCTGAATGGGGAGAACCTGGCGGATGCCTTCCTCTATTGCGACCGGGCCAGATATGAGCTCACGTCATCCCTCAACCAGGCCAAATTCAAAATCAAAGGCACCAGCTTTCACAGCCTGCGCACCCTTTCCTATTTCTTTAAGCTCTACGGCCTGTATGCCGTCATATTCGCCGCCCTTTCCGTCATCGCCCTGAGCGCTCTGATCATCCACTATTCATCGCTCTCTGTGATGGGAGTGCCTCTCTGGGCCCCGCTATTCTCCGGCCTCGGCTCATCCGCCCAGATCCTCACCGGCGTGGCTGACGACCTGCGCCGCTATGGCCTGGCCTCGCGCTACAAGAGGCTCTGGTACATGGCCCTGCCTCTCCTAGCCATGATCTTTGGATACATGGCTTATCTGGTATTTTCATCAGGTTTCATCGCCCTGGACGGCGACGACCGCAGCCGGGAGTCTTCCATCATGTTCATCTGCTTTATGACCGGCTTTCTCACCAAGTGGCTGGTCGGCCGGCTGTCCCGCCTGAGCAGAGATCTTTAGAACATAATTTTAAATTGCATTGAAGAATAAAAATTGGCAAGCGCTAGGATTGGCTTGCAGATCCTGTGAATATTGGAAAGATTCAGGTGCTTATTTGATCTGCGCCAAATCCTTTCTTCACCAGGATTTCCTTGATCCTTTGAATATGGTTGCCCTGCAGCTCGATGAGGCTCTCCTTGACAGTGCCCCCGCAGGCAAGTTTGGACTTGAGATGTGTGCACAGCTCCTGCAGATCGATCTCATGGGGATCAATGCCTTGGATCACTGTCACCTCTTTTCCATACCTGCGCTTCTGGACTTTCACTGCTATCCTCTGCTGCTCCTTGGCAACCTCCTCGCAGATGCAAAGCTCTCTGGGAAGGCCGCAGACAGTACACATTTGAGAACTCATTTGGTGGCAGTTACCTCCGCAATATCCTATCAATAATCCAATTATGCTATTAATATCTAATGGTATGCAAGGCCGGATTATGGATCGGTCCGGCATATGCGCGACGAAATGCGCTCATCTTTTAATTTTTCCCTTTCGTCGCAGCTCATTCATTTTCCGGTAGACGATCTCCGAGAGGAATACGAGCAGAGCCAGCAGCAGAAGGACATCTCTTCTGGAGACCCTCTCCTGCACAGTTCTCCGGGAAAGCCGCTCGGCTTCGGACACCAGGCTCCTTTTGGCCTGCTCCTCGGTGAAGACCTTTCCCCCCCCGGCCATGATCAGGCGGGAGAGATCGGGATTAAAGCCGATGTTCCTGTACTCCAGGGGATAGTTGACGGAAAGGCCATACTTGCCGATGTAGTATATCCCGCTGCTGCTCGGAGTGAATGTGGCGACGTAGCGGCTGTCTCCCACCTTCTCCACCTCCGCCTCCACGCCGGCCAGTACGGGGCGGGACTGGCTGTTGATGGTGACCGAGAGGGGCGTGCCCTGCCAGCCGTCCTCTGCCTCCACCAGGTCCTGGGAAGGCCGGGGATCGCCCACCGCCCAGTTTACTATTGAGGAGATGACCTCGGAGGCCGGGCTGGCATAGAGCGATCCCGCCCAGGCGCTTCCGTCATCTGTGGACAGAGCCGCCACCCGCCCCAGGCCGTAGCGCCAGACGGTCAGCACCGGCTTTCCGTCGGGCAGAGCCGCCAGTCGCAGGGCACCGGGACGGGGCGTGACATCGTTAAAGCCGCTGATGCTGGCATTGAAATCGAGGTCGGATGTGATGTAGTGGTTCTTGTTGGTTATGCCCACCGCAAATGAAGTGAGGCTGCCCTCCTCTGGAGATAGCTCCGCTGCAAGCTCCTGCTGAGAGGTGGTCAGGGACTGGGGATATACGAAGGAGGCAAACTCTGCGCCGGCCCGGCCGGCCAGGCTCTCCAGGTTGCCCGTACTTCCCTGGAAGGCCTGCACCTGAATGAGGCGGGCTTTGACGTCCATGGCATTGAGCAGGTCAATGGAGCGGGCCACCACATCCCCGTAGTTCCAGAGGTTTCCGTCGGAGAGCACCATCAGCTCTCCTTCGCCGCCGCTGGCGTTGAGCATATCCCATGCTAGGGAGAGGCCATTATCCAGGTAGCTGTTCTCAGTTCCGGACGGCCCCAGAGCCGTTATCCTCTCCCGGAGCACCGATTCGCCTCGCGAAAGAGGTATGGGGTCGAGGACATCGTAGGCCTTTGTGCCGAATACCACCAGGCCCACCTTGTAGTCCCGCAGGTGGGGTGACTTGAGAAGCTCCACCGCCAGGGCTTTTTCGTAGTCCAGGAGAGTAGTCCCGTCTCTGGTCCTGGTAGTCATCAGGGAGAAGGATATGTCCAGCACCAGGACCAGTGTTTTGCCGCCCTCAAAGCGGCTGGGTATGGAGCGCACGGGCAGAATCTCCTCCAGGCTGGTGTTTCTGTAGCCACCCAGGTCGAAGGCATCCTGGCCGCCCACCACGACCAGGCCGCCTCCGTCGCGCACATATCCTGCCAGGGTATCGAGCCCTTCGCTGTACCGGATGTCATCCAGGATCACCGACCTGTACTCCTCCGGGTCCAGGCTCTGGGGAAGGGCAGGCAGGACCGTCAGCTTGTAGAGGTCGTTGAGATTGACGGCCAGGGGGGAGCTGGTGGAAGAGACCAGCAGCACCTGAGGCTTGGGAACGACGTAGACCGCCTTTTTGTAATCGTCATTGACCGGCTGGCCGTCCGGGGCAATCGATGCTCTGAGGATGTGGTTTCCCGTCTCCAGGAAGGTATGGGATATCTTGATGGAGGCGCTGGTGTTGGCGGTCACCGTGTCGCTGTAGATCAGCCTGTCGTCGGAGTAGACGGATAACGGGCCGCTGTAGCCGCGTGCCGATCTAACCAGGACTTTGAAGGGATAGTCTCCCGCCAGGACGGCAGTATTGGTGCCCGATATCTCCACGCCGGCGTCGTCCCTCTGAGGGGAGAGGGAGATGGCGAAGGTGGTGGCATTGGAGGACCTGGCCAGGGCGAGAGATTCGTCTAATGGCCGGCCGCTGTTGCTCCAGCCGTCGGAGACGAGCAGCAGTGTGCTGCCCGGCTGAGAGTACTGCACAATTCTGTCCCCCAAAGCCGTGGCGTCTCCGGAGAAGGAGCGCAGGGGTGCGTCTGCAATCTCTCCGATTCGCGTCGCGACGGAGGGGTCAAAGAGGTTCATGGACCCGGTTTTATCGTCCAGTATGGCTATGGATGGCCGATCAGCCCTCTGGGTGTGCTCCGCCACCAGATAGGGATTGGCGGCGGCGGCGATGATCAGGCAGAGGGCAAACAGCCTCGCCCCGGCAAAGAGCCTGCTTTTGGCCCGGAAGGCGACATACCAGATGCCGGGCAGGAGCAGGAAGGCTGCCGCCCAGAGAAGCTCCGGCCTGGCGAAATACAAACCCTCGATCATGCCTCTCTCCTCCAGCGCATCACGGCCAGCTCCAGCAGTATCGCCAGGGCGGCGAGAGCTATGATCCAGAGAGAGAGGTCCTTTTTCACAGTGGTGGTTTGGCTGACCTCATGAAACTGGCCGGCATCAACTCCGCCCGACCTCTTCAGGGAGGACTCTGCCGGATCGTACATGCTGGCGGCGATGCTCCGGCCCAGGAAGCTGTAGACTCCGGCCTCATCCAGCCGCAGGCTGCTGGCCGTCAGAGTGGTGGTGGGAGTGGTCAGCACCGCCGACTCTCCCAGGTAAACCGTCTCGCCCGTCTTGCGATTGGAATCCTGCACATCAGGCACATCTGTGATCCAGTTGACCAGATTGTACCAGAATATGGGATACTCAGGCCGCATATAGAAATCGGAGTCCATCTCCAGGCCGGTGTAGACCACCAGACCCCGTCCCAGACGCCAGTAGGAGAGCACGGGAACGCCGTTGGCCTCGACCAAGGTAGCGGAGCCCTTTCTGGAGACGGCTTGTGGATAGCGGTACAGGCCGATCTCGTCCATGTGCAGCCCTCCGGCAAAGCCCTCGTCTCTCACCCAAAGGGCAGCCGGTCCATCGGCCTGGCCGGCAAGGCGCACCGGCAGGAACTCAGGGCCCTCCGCCCCGCCGGATGCTATGAAGATCACCCTGCCGCCGTCGACATAGCGGTTGATCTTTCCGTCCGGGGTGGAATTGGCGGCGAGAACTATCAGGTCGTAGCCGCTGTAGTCCGTCTGCGTAGCGGCTCCGCCCGCGCCGTCCTCTGCCGTAACCAGCAGATTGGGATTGGAGCGGAGGGCGGCGAGAGCCGGACCGGGCCGGCCCAGATACAGGACCCTCTTTTCGGCCAGGTCGGGCACATAGACATAGGCATGGTCGTCCCAGTCTATGGCATCATCCACATTGAGTATGATCTCATTGACTCCCGGCCAGGCGGTAAAGGAGAGATAGTATTCGCCGTCGCTGCCCATCTGGGCGGTCCTGCCTTCCGAGCCGCCCGGACCGCGGATGGTGATGGAGGCGGATGCAGCCGGCCCGAAGTTGTGAATTCTGGCGGTGTGATTGACATATCCCGGCCCCGGCACATCCCAGCCTTCCACCACCGCCAGGTTGTCGCCCCCCTGATAGGCATCGGCGAAGACTATGCTCACTTTTCCCTCGGCCTGCATGACCTTGCGCGTCTCCTCCGGGTCATCACCGGTCCAGCTCACAAAGTCCGAGACGAGAAGTATGTGGCCTCCCTGGCCGCCCAGGAGGCTTCCTGCCAGGGCCAGGCCTGCGGAGAGGTCGGCGGAAACGGCATCCGTCCGGGCGTTGCGAAGGGCATCGGCTGCCTCGGCTGCTCCCCCCTCCTGGAGGAGGGTGCGCGGGGCGGAGGACGCCTGCACCAGGCTGATCCTCTGGTAGCGCTCCAGGTAGGGATCGATGATCTGCAGGGCCCGGGGCCAGCAGGCCTGCATGCTGGCGGAACTGTCCAGCACCACCACCAGGTGGCTGCCGGCCTGCCCCTCCTCCTCGGTGTAGGGGCCGGCGGCGGCGACGGAGAGAGAGCAGAGCACCAGCAGTTGCACCCAGAAGAGGGGGTCATTGATCAGCCGGCTTAAAACCGCCGAACGCTCCGCCTCGCCCTCCTGGAGAAACTGAGTGGCTGAGAAGCGGATCTCTCGGGGCTTTGGCCGGATGAGGTAGATTAGTATCAGAGGAATGGCGGAGAGCAGCCCGAGCAGGGCGGCGGGATTGCTGAAGGGCATTGAAGGAGCCATTTAGCTCGAACTATGAAAAGGTTTGCGCAGGCCATAAATATAATAGCGGCATAACCTGTCCGCAGTTCATTTCAAAATGATGCTATCTGTCGAGGTATCTGGTTATGGTCAGCGCCATGGAGATCTATATGCTTTTGCCCAAGACCAACTGCAAGAAGTGCGGGCTTCCCACCTGCATGGCTTTTGCCGTGGGCCTGCTGGGCCGGGAGAAGAAGATCGATGAGTGCACTCCCCTTATCGAGGAGAAGAAGTACGAGGCCAAGCTCAAGAAGCTGCGGGAGGTCATGGCTCCCTTCGAGAACGCCTCGGAGACCGGCCTGATCATCCATCCTGAGAAGTGCTATGGCTGCGGCAACTGCGTTGTGGCCTGTCCGGTCAACGTGGCTGCCGACCCGACGCGCTGCGGCATCGGCCTCGGTCCGCAGAGCGATAGAGTCATACTGAAAGTGGAGGACGGAGTGGTCGTCTCCAACAATCTCAAGGAATGCCGGCGCTTCGGGCCGAATAAGATCCTCTGCAATGCCTGCACTGCGACCTGTCCGAGCAAAGCCATAGAGTTCGTGTGAGGGTGGTGCTTAGAGAATGGAAGCTGTAACATGCACGGGATGCTCGCTTCTCTGCAATGACATTGAGGCGGCTGTAACAGACGAAAAGCTCTTCCATGTCAAGAACCTCTGCCGGAAGGGCCACGGCCACTTCCAGGCGGCTTTCTCGGAGAGGACGGTGCCCATGATCGATGGGCAGAAGGCTACCATTGACCAGGCCATTGCCAGGGCGGCGGAGATTTTGAGCAGCGCCAAAAAGCCGCTGCTCTACGGCTGGTCCAACTGCACCCTGGAGGCGCAGGCAGCCGGGGTCAGGCTGGCCGAGAAGCTGGGGGCGACCATAGATGATACCTCTTCCTTCTGCCAGGGGATTTTGATGGAGCGCATCCTGGACGGGCGTATTCCCACCTGCACCCTGGATGACGTGCGCAATTATGCCGATACCAGCATATTCTGGGGGGCGGACCCGTCGAACAGCCACCCCCGCCACCTCTCCCGCTTCTCCTATTACCCGCGGGGAGAGAAGAGGCAGAAGAGCTACGAGGAGGAGAGGACCTGCATAGCCGTGGATGTGAGGCGCTCGGCCACGGCGGAGATATGCAGCAACTACTACTATCGGGTGGCTCCGGGCTCAGACGAGCAGTTCATCGAGGCTGTCCTGGCAGTTTTGGATGGCAAGATCCCCAAGGTCGCAGACAAGAAGAAGATGATTGAGCTGGGAAGCATTCTCAAGAAGACGGAGTATGGAGTCATATTTCCGGGCCTTGGAATGGTCTATTCCCTTCAGGAGAAGATGGACCTCTTTGAGAGGCTCGTCGCCAGGCTCAATGAGATCACGGCCTTCAAGGTGGTCCCCATGGTCGGCCACTACAACACGCGCGGCTTTAATGAGCTATTGCGGGAGAAGACCGGCTTCATAAATCGCGTCTCCTTCAGTGGCGGAGCGCCCGCGCACGGGCCGGAGCACAGCGTGATGGCGGCGGCCAAAAGCTGCGACGCGGCTCTCGTCATAGGCTCCGATCCCCTCTCCGCCCTGCCATTTGCCACAGCGAAAGCTCTGGCAAAAGTTCCCCTCATCGCCATAGACCCACGACGATCCCTGGCTACCGATGCCGCCCGCGTTGTGATTCCGTCGGCCATCTCCGGCCTGGAGGCGGGAGGCACGGCGGTGCGCATGGACGGGATGAGGGTGAAATTCGAGCCCTTCCTGAAGACGGATCTGCTCACGGACGAGCAGATCCTGACAAAGATCATGGAGGCGATTTAAATGGCTCCAGAAGTGGTTGTGACCATTGTCACCGTGAGTGACATCTTCCAGGACGAGGCGGGCAGAAAGAGCCGGTTCTCCGACCAGTACAGAGACCTGAGCGCCCGCATCTTCCTGGACAAGCAGGACCTGGCCGCCCTGGGGGCCAAGGACGGACAGAGGGTCCGCGTCGCGGGCGAGCTGCGAGAGGGTGAGACGGCGAGCATTGTTGTGACAGCGAAGGCGGATGAGGATGAAGCCCATCCAGGGCTGGCCTTCATGTTCAGCAGCCCCTGGTCCAATCAACTGGCTATAGAGCCCGCCAGTGCGGTCGGCGAGGCGGCGGTCCCTGCATTCAAGAGCATCAGGGCGACTGTCACAGTCAGCGATGAGAATGTGACCGGCATCTCCGAGATATTTTCCAGGATGAGGGGATGAAGGTGGCGAATATGGACGGAAAGCCTGGGCTGGGGCCCAAGCCCAAGGACCTCATCTCCATAGCCGACCTGTCCAGGGAGGATATCCTGCGGCTGCTGGAGAGCGCCGAGGCCTTTCGGGCCAGGAGGGGGCGACGGGGCAGCCACGGCCGGCCTTTGCAGGGAAAGAGCCTGGCCATGATCTTCGAGAAGCCCTCCACCAGGACGCGGGTCTCCATGGAGGTCGCTGCTGCGGAGCTGGGCGGCCATCCTCTGTACCTTTCGGCAAATGAGCTGCAACTGGGGAGGGGGGAGACGGTGGCGGACACGGCGCGGGTGCTCTCCCGCTATGTGCACGGCATCACGGCGCGGGTCTACTCCCATAACACGGTCCTGCAACTGGCCACCCATGCCACGGTCCCTGTGGTCAACGCCCTCTCCGACTGGGAGCATCCGCTGCAGATCCTGGCGGACCTTTTGACCATGCGCCAGCGGCTGGGCAGTCTGGAGGGGCTGCGGATAGCCTGGATCGGCGACGGAAACAACGTCTGCAACTCCCTGATCCTGGCGTCGGCCATACTGGGCATGGAGATGGCAGTGGCGAGCCCGGCGGGCTACCGGCCGAAAGAGGCGATCTTGGCGCAGGCGGAGCGGTTGGGCTCGCGGCCCCGCCTGGTGGAAGAGCCGGCGGCGGCAGCGCAGGGAGCCGACGTGCTGGTCACCGACACCTGGGTCTCCATGGGCGACGAGGCGGAGGAGGCGGAGAGGCTGCGGGTCTTCGGGGGCTATCAGGTCAACTCCGAGCTGCTGGGCCTGGCAGCCCCGCGGGCCATAGCTCTGCACTGCCTGCCGGCCCACCGGGGGCAGGAGATCACCGATGAGGTGATGGACGGGCCGCAGTCGGCGGTATTCGACGAGGCGGAGAACCGGCTGCACACCAGCAAGGCGGTCTTCGCCTGGCTGATGGGGGAGAGGACGGCTGGGGAGCAGTCTTTGTGAGTTCTTTGTGCCTTTGTGCCTTTGTGATGAGATTGAAGGTAGCTGCAAGTGGCAAATCTGTTGCCTGACTACACTCACCACAAAGTCACAAAGACACAAAGACGCACAAAGAACTGGCGGTCCATCCAGTTCCCTGTGGCGGCCGTTTATGCGCGGGTGCTAAACGACGTTTCACCACAGAGACACAGAGCGCACAGAGAACGCACAGAGACGAACAGGCAACTCTGGTGTAGCTGAAAAGAAGGGCTGTGTCCATGAAGCCAATATCGTCTAAGAGGGCCGGTAGATATCAGGACAAGCTGGAGGTGGTCTTCAAGAGGGCCGCTCAGGCTCAGGAGTGGCTGGAGGAGGTTTCAGTCGAGGCTTTCCTGGAGGATGACAGGACGTTGCTTGCCTCCTATAAAGCATTTCAGGAAGCTGTTGAGGCCAGTATGGACCTGGTGGCCATGATGTGCAGGGATTCGGGCATCAAGGCCGGGGACGATTACGACAACCTGGAGCGGCTGGAGGCCCTTTCCGCCGGGTCACGAGAGGTTCTCATTGAGGCCAGGGGCCTGAGCAACCATCTGGATCATGGTTGCAACCGCAGGGACGACATCCTTGCCTTGCAGAGCATGAAGGGCCTGCTGGGCGGGATCGTGGCCTTCGGCGTTGAGGTGGAGGCGTGGCTCGTCCGGATGCTGCCCAAGAGTTGAAGGGCAGGATGGAGTTCCTGAAGGAGCCCTTTTGGGAGAAAAAAGACCAGAGGCACAGGCAGGCTCTGACGGCGGGCGAGATGCGGAAGCTGATAGCTGCCGCCCGGCGGGCCAGGGCCGGAAGGGCCGGGGCCAGATCCTGAGGCATTGGGATCGCAAAGTTCTAGTAGAGAAGGATGCTCTTATGTGGGCAGGCTCCGCCAGTGCGGAGGCGTGCGCGGGGGTTGCCAAGTGGCTAAAGGCGCAGGGCTTAGGACCCTGTCACGAAGGTGTTCGCGGGTTCGACTCCCGTCCCCCGCACCAAAGATCTGAATATTTAGAGATTGTAGAGTGGATCATATGAATGGTCGCCAGGATATGATAAAGTACAAGCTTCCTTACGGCGGCGCCGTCGATATGCATGGCGAGGTCGTCTGGCGTGTGAGCAAAGAGGAGTATGAGACGCTCAAGAAGCGATTAGAGGATGCCTTTGAAGGGGACTGCATCCGCTAAAGTGGCGATTGATTCGGACATTTTCTTCTTTTCCCTCAATTCGTCCAGGCAGGATATCAGGCGGGAGACGTTCGGAGGCTGCTACAGCATTTGATTGATTTCTGAGTCGCGTACGTGAGCTACAGAAAATCGCTAACAAGTGATGCAATAGCTGCTCAGCTCAAAAATCGATCCCACGCAGTCGATTTTAGCGAGATTTTTCAGTAGCACTCACCCATGACCGATTTCTGGGCGGCAATGGATCTCAGTTATTTTTCGGCAACACGCATTTTTATCCAAAATCAGTTCAGGTTCTTGCGTAGACGGAAATTTTATGATGTGGCAATATTTATATCAGTTAGGTTCAATCCATGAGATGACAAGTTAATACAACAAAATAGTTATTTAAGTCTATTAAGAATATAAAGTAGTGAATAATGAAGGG
>DAOPZB010000029.1:0-13246 GCA_035353195.1 Methanothrix sp.
GCGTCGGCCAGGTTCAGGCCGGATCGGACCAGGTCCTGTGTGCCCCGGGCTGAGACCTTCAGCTCGCTTTCCGCCGTGCGGGCAAAGGCCAGGATGGGCCGGGAGCGGTCTGCCATCTGAAAGCTCATGCCGGCCACAATTCCCACGATGGTGTCTAAGATGGCGTCACCGGCGTCGAAGTACTGGATGCTCTTCATGGGGGTGATGCCCTTCTCCGCCACCAGCTTCAGGCCGTTCACCAGGTTCTGGCGGTGCTGGGCGAGCAGCCTCTGCGCCTCGGCAAAGGCGCTGCCCCGGTCTCCCATGCACACTGCCAGCCCCACAGTCGCATGGCCGTAGCGAGCGGTGGCATTGAGCAGGGTCGAGTATTCGCTGGCATCGCGCAGTTCAGTCCCTTCTGCCTCGGCCAGCAGCACATAGACCTCTCCGATGAGCCTCTCCAGGCGCACGTGGGATATGCCGCTTCGCAGGCCCTTTCGCAGCAATGCCGTCACCACGCCGGACTTCTCCTCGACGGTGAGGTCAATCCAGCGCCTCCATCGCTCTCCGCTCAGCCTGATTCCCGTCTCTTTGAGAAAGGCAATGCAGGCATCCTCATTTCCCGACAGGCCGGGCAGGTACGGGTCCTGGCAATATTCTAGCATCTTATAAACGGGACGGGTCTGCCTGCCGAAGAGCTTGATGTCTCTGGAGAATAATAGGGCTCCCGCAGCCGAGCCGATCTCGATGATCCGGCGATTGAGCCCCACCAGTTGGCCCTGGGCCATGTCCTGCAAATCGCCCACCGCCCCCACTACTGCCAGGGCGGCCAGGTCGTCGTTGCCGCCGGCAGGGGCCAGGGCTCGAGCCAGGAGAAAGGCTGTTCCGGCACCGCTCATCTGGGTTGCTCCGTCTGCGCCCACCAGGTGGGGATTGATGTGAGATGCAGGGCGGGCCTCGCCCGGATCAGCCGGCCTGTGATGATCGGCTATTACCGCAGTCAAATCTCTCTGACAGATCTGCCGGATCATGCCGCTGCCCAGGTCGGTGAAGATGACCGTGTCCGCTCCCTGATCGGCCACCTCATCCAGGGCTGCCCCGTCGAGCTGCCGGAAGAACATGGGCCTGTAGGCCAGGCCGCTCCTCTCCAGGGCGGTGCAGACGATGGCCGCAGAGGTCAGCCCGTCTGCGTCCACATGAGAGACGACGAGCAGATCCTTGCTGGCTCTGATCTGCTCGACTGGCTGCGCCGCTAACCGGGAAAGCTCTTCAAATCTGGCATCGATCTCCTGGCGGTCTGGCATATTCACCTCTTTTTTAGGATGTGCTATAAATCTTTGCCGTGAGCGCGGGGCGAAACTGATTCGCTCTGATTGATGTCCGTGAGGTTGATTGCTCCCGCCCAGGCCGTCCCTAAAAGCCGGAAGGAGCCCGGAATCTCCCTGAATTGGGGATAGTCGGCCAGGGTGATCTCCCGCCTCTCAGGGGATTTGGTGAAAAGGAACTGATCCTCTATGGAGACATTCTCCGAGTTGTTGCTCTGAAAGACATATTTGTTCACAACCTCTCCGCTTCCCCTCACCCTGCCTGAGGCCTCGGTGCTCAGGTCGGAGCCCATCTTGAAGTCGGTCATCACCGTCCCTGTGCCCACCACATTGTGGCTGTAATCGATATCAACATTATCAGATGCTGCGCAGACTGGGCCAGAGCCGGCGGCAAGGGCGAATATCAGCAGAGCTAGGGACGGGACCCGTGAGAGGCGACAAAGCTTAAAAACGTCCATTATCGGCATGTCCATCTGGTGAGCCTTTTTGTTTCCCGCTTTTCTTTATCGCTATTTAAGTCTGATCCAGGTTGTTGCTTCTCCCGCGAACCTTACTCCAGTATTCAAGAAGATGGATAGCTAGATTCCAGATCTATTGGCGATAGTGACGCATGAACTGATAAACCTCTGCAAAGAATAACCTTAAGTATTATTCCTTACAAAGTATTCTCATAATTAAAACACAATATTTAGGTGATGAGACATGCCCTCAGAAATAATAACCGCTGCCCTTATCAGTGCTCTTGCTGCAATTATTTCTGCTCTGATAGGCGCCAGTCGAAAGGGGAGGCATAAAGAAAATCCCAACGTCTTTGTGATAATGGACGATGGCAAAGACGGAAAAGAGGAGAGCAGACTTAGACGTTACGCGAAGAAGACATTCGGATACCTCGCAGTTGTCATATTTTATATTATTTTCGGCGTAGCGGGGGCAATCGCTGGTGATCAATATTTGGGAACAGACATAGCATGGATAGGCTTAATAATTGGGCTTATTGTGGCCTTCTTTGCAGTTCGAATAGTTAGAAAATTAATATAATGATAATCGACGATGATCATCGGGCGCTAACAAATAACTTTGCTCAGAGTGCCCGATTGATTTATGATCGGAGACGGGCAACAGCACTCCTCATGTTAGCCACCCCACCCGCATCACCCGCATCATCGCTGCCCGGACCCGACTACAGCCAGCTCGATATAGCTCCCACCATCGCCCTGACCCTGGGATTGGATCTTGCCGTCTCGGACGGCAGGGCGGTTGAACCGGCCCTGGCCTGGGGGTGCAGAAAGGCGGTGCTGATCATAGTGGACAGCCTGGGCTACGATCTGTTGCTCTGGCTGCTCGCCGGCCTGGAGAGCATCAGATCCCTCCTGGACAGGGGCCACCTCTATGCCGCAAGAGCCGTCTCCAACCACACCACTCCAGCCATCGCCAGCATCCTGTCCGGCCTGACGCCTGAGCACCACAAAATCTTAGATAAGGCCGGGGCAAAGGTGTCGCCCGTCCTGAGCCTGCCGGATATAGCCACTGCCGCCGGGATGAGGTGCGCTGTGATCATGGAGGAGAACGGAGCCGAAGTCTACCGGGGGCTGATAGAGATCGCCTCCGGCATATCCGACCGGATCGAGCCGGAAGAGTTCGACAGGCAGTCTTGCCTTCTCACAGTTGATGCCCTGCAGAAGAAGCCCGATCTTCTCGTGACCTACTTCATCGGAATCGACCGGAGCGTCCACCTGGGCCGGGACCTCAATGGCATCAGAGATGCCGCCCTGTTAATCGACCAATGCATCGGCGAGGTCGCGAAATGGACCGACGAAGAGACCCTGATCATAATCTGTGGAGACCATCCCATACACGCCGGCCCCTTCAAGAGAAGCAAAGCGCCCTACTGCGTGCCATTGATAACGGCCAGGGGCGCAGGGAAAAAAGCAGAATCAAAGGAGCTTTCGATAAGTTTAAATGTCGCTAGCGGAATATAGGGGCATAATGGATGAAGATCTATCTGAGGTTTTCCAATTAATTGCAGAAGATGAGCGCAAACGCAGATACCTGAAGGAGGTCGGCGACTGGTTGGTGGAAGAGTACTACGAACTGCGCCAGGCATCCTGAGATTCTGCTTGTTTTCGTATTTATTTTAGCCAGTCTTTATATTCTTAATCAAAGTATCCGGATATGAAGCTTATCATTGATTCTAATGAGGTGTCCGTAACAAATTCCCTGGCAGAACCGATTTCCCGACGCATCTTCGCGCACGCCAAATCGGAGAGATCCCGGGAGGGCATGAGCATTTTGCAGGTGATTATGCCCAATTTTCCCAATCAGTAAACCCTTGTGAAATGGATTCACAGCCTGTCGCCAGCCTGTCGCGGAACTTCGCGCAAGATCTCCCCACCTACTGATAGTTATTATCATAGTAGTATCCGCCGTAAATTTCTTTTCACATGGCATTATATTACATCCTGCCCGTCGTTATGCTCTGTTGTGAAATACCATTTTGAGCACTATAGAGCCTTTATTTCAGAAAATAACAGATAATAAGTGTTTTAAGGCATTAACTACAACTATCAACTATTGGAAAAGGTTTATATACCTCAAAAGCCAGGATTATATTGTGCCAAAACGACCAGACAACCTGTCTGATCACAAGGAACAAAGAGGGCTTATTCGTCTGAGGGGATGGATGGACCTTCATAAAATCCGGAATTGGTAGAGCAGGTGTATTCAGCGAATATATAGTTCGCTATTGTGAATGCATGCGGCCATAGTGAAGGGATGGCATAGGGAGTAGCAATGAAGGGGAAAAACGCAATGCTTCACAACTATACACTTCTTTACTGATGGCACAGAGGGGGTAGCAAAAAGGACTTTGTATCCGATTGTCCTGGCCGGTTGATCCTCACTGTCGGAAAGGGACGACAGTGAGGATGGAAAGGGGACGGCCAAGGCCTTTCGAATATGAAGAAGCAGGCTGTGAATAAGCAGTTCACAGCCTGCCTGGAAGAAAAGGGATGGCACGAGGATTCGATAGAGTCTAGGGAGCAAAGCTGGGCGATGAGGAGGGCATGACTGTGAGGGGACACATCAGGTTGTTTACGTTGCAGATGAATCGGGAAGAGTCCAGGCAGATGAGAAACGCGGAAATGCCGGAGAGCATCTGCACAACCCCGGTCCGAAATGCCGCTTTCTCCATCCAGCGCGTATTTCTTCCGTCGCTCAAAATCGCATCCGGAAGATGAATGGACTGATTTAAATGAGAATCCGGATAGAGATCGAAGACAAAGGCCTCAAGTCCTCTCATGAGTTTGAGTCGCAGGAAGTGGATGGAGAGGCTTTGAGGGACAGGATCATAGGATTTCTGTCCGCGTCCGGTGTCTTCGAGGGCAGAGGACAGAGCGTCGCACGTGCTCACGATCACGGCAGCACTGGAACGCTCATGGAGCGTCTGGAAGGATTCATCAAATATGAGTTCTCCAATACCTGGTTCACCACTCAGGAATTAAGAGAGAGATACGAGACAGTGGCCGACGACATCAAGCTCAGCACAGTGTCTACCTACCTATCCCGCATGAATCGGGACGGAATGCTGGATAAACGGGGAAATAGAAATAACCGGCAGTATAGACTGATCGATGTGATAGAGCCGCAAATGGCGGCCTCGCCGAGCTTGCAGCGCCAGAATACCTATGAAAAAAGGAGAGCAGAAGGCAGATAAGAATACAGAGTGGACCGGATGGCCTCCATTGGATCTTTCCCACCGCCAAGATATCCTTTGCCATATGGAAATGAATATATCCGGTCCTGCCTCTCTGCTTCTCGGCTTTGGTTCAGCTTCTCGGCTTCAGCTCATGTTCAGCCGGGCTATTGTCAAATTGATTCCTTCTCTGGCAAACAAATTCTCCGGATCTTCTGCTAAGACGGCCCGAAATGCGTCAAGGGCTTCGAGAGAGCGGTTTTCTGCAGCCAACGCCACTGCTCTGTTGTAAAGGATCTCCGGATTTTCAGGCTGCAATTGGGCTGCCCTGTCATAGCTTTCAATTGCCGGACCATATCTTCCCGTCTGATTTTGGGCCAGCCCCAATCCCAGCCAGGAGGTTGCCTGTTCCGGCTGCAAGACGGTGGCATTGCCGAAGGCCCGGGCCGACTCATTGTAGCGGCCTAAATAGTAGTACGCCCGGCCCAGATTGTACCACAGGTCGGCATACGACGAATTGGCCCGGCAGGCAGCCTCCAGGCTCTCTGCCGCTTCAACATATCTTCCGGCGGCAGCCTGGAGGCTTCCCAGGTTGGACCTTGCGGCAAAATCATCAGGCTCCTGCTCTAAAATGGCCTGGAAGCATTCTTCGGCAGCAGATGTATTGCCTGTGGCGGCCAATGCCAGACCCTTTCCCATAAGTGATTTTATGTCATCAGAATCGATGGATAGGGATTTATCAAAGAGGGGCAGCGCCGATTCATATTCGCCCACGGCGCAGAGGCTGTTGGCGAAGCCCCGATAGCCGCGAACGCTCTCCGTTCCCAGGGCGACGGCCCGGCCATAATACTTCGTCGCGGCGCTGTAGTTATTCATCTCATAAAGCGAATCTGCGCCTCCCAAAAGTGCCCTTTCGCTTTCGGGATCGATCAAGATCGCCCGCTCGAAGCTTTGCAGAGCTGATGCTGCCTGCCCCCGGCAGAGATGGGCCTCACCCATGACAGTCCAGGCAGAGCTGCTGTTGGCATCAGTTGCCAGGGCCCTCTCCGATAGGCTCAGGGACTGGATGCAGTCGCCTGCCTCCAGCAGGGCGGCGGCTTTTCCGAGGATGGCGTCCAGGCTGCTGCCGTCAATCTTCAATGCCCTGTCAAAGAAATAGACGGCCTGCTCAGCCGATCCGCCGGCAAGCAGCATCTCTCCGCTGCCCAGCAATGCCGGCAAGCTCCCCGGCTCCTCATCCAGTGCCAGCAGGTAGGCCTGCAAAGCGGCTGCATAGTCGCCCCTCCGGGATAGCACATCTGCTATGCCGAGCAGAGCCTCATAATTCCGGGGATCAACAGAGAGCGCGAAGTCGTAGTATTTGCCGGCCTTTTCCAGATCCGCCTCTCCAAAAGCGGCCTTCCCCATGCCCGCCAGGGCCGGAGCATCCCGCGGTGCAAGGGCTATAGCCCGGGCAAAGCTCTCTTTTGCAGCGGAGTAATTCTGCAGCATGAGCAGGCTGTAGCCCGACCCGATGAGAGCAGTGAGGTTTTCCGGCCTGACCATCAGGGCCTGGCGAAAGGCCTGGGCCGAGGAGTTGTAGTCCTTTCCGGCATAAAATGACCGGGCCCTTCCCAGGAGAGAGCCGAAGTCGTCGGGGTCTGCGGCAAGGGCCTTTTCATAAGCGGCACTTGCCTGCCCGAATCTCTCCTGGAGATAGAGGCAGTCGCCCAGACCCCGGTGAGCCGAGGAGTTGTTGGCGTCGGCAACAGCCGCCCTGGAAAAGAGCTGCTCTGCCTCGTCGCATCTTCCTTCTGCTTGTAAGAGACGTCCTTTACCGAGCAGGCCTTCCATGGAGCTGCCGTCTATCGCCAGGGCCCTGTCGTAGCTCTTCAGGGCCCGGTCGGACTGCTGCATCTTCTCCAGAACCCCGGCATACCCTATCCAGTAGGATGCATTTTCCGGCTCGATCCTGGTGGCCGAGTCAAAGCAGAGGGCGGCCATTCTGTATTTGCCGCTCCCTCCCAGGATAAGCCCCTTCAGAGCCCAGGCGGCAGAGAGGGATTGATTGATCTCCAGAGCCTCGGAGAGAGAGAGCAGCGCCTCATCAGTCTTGCCGGCCTCATAGAGCTGCCGGCCCTTCCCCAGCCATGCCTCAGCGGACGTGCCATCCTTCTGAGCAGTGGAGTTGATGCTATCATTTTCTATCCGGGTCCGGTTGATGGCAGAAGATGGGAGAGATGCGTTCCCTTTTTCTCCGGCAGCCTGCCCGGCGGCGGAAAGCCTCTCTCTCTCCTTTTGCACCGCAGATAGGCCTTCCTTTGCCCGGCTGCTATCTGCGCCGAGCCGCAATGCCTCTTTAAACCTCTCTTCGGCGGAATCGAGGTCTCCGTTCGCTACAGCCTCTTCGCCCAGTCCCGCCAGCGCCTGCGATTTGCCAGCCTCTGCCCGGCTATCCGAGCCATTGGCTGCCAGGACCCTATCAAACAGGCTCACAGACTCATTGAATCTGCCGGCCGACAGCTCCGACTGCCCCCAGGCCAGCCAGACTCTGATCCGGCCTGCCCGGCCTGCGGCGCTCTCTTGGCAGGATGAGGCGTTTTCAAAGCAGCTCATGGCCTCGGCAAACCTTCCCAGGGCTATAGAGGCATTGCCCCTGCCGATCCAGGCACCGGGCAGGCAACTCTCCAGGGAGAGGCTGCGCTCGAAGCTCTCCAGGGCCTCGCTCCACTCTGCCGACAGCTCTTTGGCTCTCCCGTCCTCCAGCCACCAGGCTGCATTATCCGGGTCCCTCCTCAGGGCAAAATCAAAGCACAGCTCTGCCATCCTGTATCGGCCCATCCGGGAGAGGGCTGTCCCCTTTCCCGCCCAGGCGGCGGCGCTCTCCGGCTCCAGTTTGATCGCCCGCTCGAAGCTCTTTGCAGCCTGCTCGAAGCTGCCGGCGGCCAGGGAAGAATTGCCTTCACTTATCCAGTAGGCGGCGGTATCCTGGGCAGATGCGCCTGCCGCCAGCCAGATGAGCAGCCAGACAGCGGCAAAGGCGCAGATCGGCAGCCATGACCTGGGCGGAAATGGCGACGGCGATGGCGATGGCAATGGTAATGGCAATGACGACGATTTTGGCGACGGCGGTGACGATCGCCATTTACTGGGAGAGGGACGCAAGATGATCACTTATTTTCTGGGTTAAGCTGACGGCATATATTAAGGAGCACGATGATTATAGAGCAGGAAGCATCTATCCAGGAGATCGTTGTGGAGATAGAAAGGAGGCCATTTGGAAAGGGCGGCCCGGCGGTAACCCGGGTGGGGCTGGGAGGAGAAGGTGTGCTGCGCAGCTTTGGACGGGATAGCCAGGCTATGGCTGTAATCGAGCAGGCGGCAGCAGAGGGCATCGCCTACTTCGACACTGCCCAGGCCTACGCAGGGAGCCAGGAGTACTACGGAAGCTTCTGGAAAGGGCACGCTGCCGAGAGGTCGGCGATATTTCAGACCAGCAAGTCGGCTTCGCGAGATCGCCGGGGCGCGAAGGCCGACCTGGCCGGATCGCTGCTGGCACTCAGCCTGGAGAGGCTGGACCTGTGGCAGATGCACGACCTGCGCACCCGGCAGGACATCGACCAGATCGAAGGGCGGGATGGGGCTCTGCAGGCCTTCCTTGAGGCGAAGGAGACCGGCCTCACCCGCTATGTGGGGGTCACCGGCCATCACGATCCGGGAATTCTGCTCCATGCCGTGCAGAACTGGCCGGTTGATGCCGTGCTCATGCCCGTCAATCCGGCAGAAGCTGCCATTGGCGGATTCATGGATGAGGTGATGGCCGCAGCAGTTGACCGTGGGCTGGCGATCATCGCCATGAAGGTTTTGGGCGGCTCGAACTACATATCCCGGAGGGATGGTATAACCCCAGAGCTATTGCTGCGCTTTGCCCTCTCTCAGGAGGTGAGCCTGGCCATTGTGGGCTGCGGTAGTCCCGCAGAGGTCTCCACCCTGTCCGACGTGGGACGGAACTTTCAGCCTCTGGCGGAGGAGGAGGAGAGGAGGCTCCTGGAGCTGTTCCGGCCTCATGCCGGAAGGCTGGCTTATTATCGGGGGGTCATTTGAGCACTTGCAGATATCATCGGCGATTGCTCCATGCAGAAACAATTATATACGTTGATGATCGTAGTGGGATCAGGCAAAGGTCAACCTTCGATCGCAACCCTCCTATTCATTGGCTTTTGCTCCCCCTCCTATTATTCCCTCCAAAGAGAAGCGAAAGCTTTATTAACGTCGAATGCCGTACTAGTTTTAGGCAAAAGTCGACGGCCATTATCCCTCCTACAAATTTGACTTTTGCCCTCCCTCCTTTTCAGATGCTCCATCTCAAACTCCAACACTCAAATCCAAACTCTTAAACATCAACCACATCAACCGAAAATCTTATATTCGTCAAGTGTCGTAGCAATAGTCGGCAAGAGTCACGAAGGCAATTTTATCCCTCCTGCAATACTGGCTTTTGCCTGTTTCTCATTATCCACCATCATGTCTTTATTGCCGGCCTGCCGTCCCACTTTCATGCCGGATCCCTGCAAAAAGATACAGCAGCTCATACGGTCTTTAGAGGAGCTGCGCCTTCACCTAGGCCGGGCAGACCTGGCAGTGGCCGGGCAGAGGATCAATGCCCCTCTGTACTTCTGTATTGCCAACGCCTGTCTGCGAAACCGGGCGGTGCTGCTCTACGGCGGCATGGGGGCCAATAAGACCACCCTGGTCAATCTGCTGGGCTGCTCCTTGCTCTCCCTGGACCTGGAGGCTGTGGAGGACCTGGTGGTCTCCGGCCATCCGGAGCAGACCGAGGAGAAGATCATTGGCTTTCTCGATCCCAGGCAATGGATGGAGCCCGCCGCTGGCACGAACGGCCGGGGCTCGAATGAGCCGGACAGCCAGAACGGCAAAAATGGCACAAATGGCCCGAATAGCCGGACAAGAGTTCTATGGACGGGATGGGCGAAGTCCAGGTGGAAGCTCATCAATGAGATCAACCGCTTTCCGGGCGGCAAACAGAACCTGTTCCTGGAGATATTGCAGAAGCGGCGGATCAGCTATGCCGGGTCGGTATGCTCTCCCGGAGACACCTGCTACTTCGCCACCATGAACCCGGAGTTCTCCTCGACCTATCCGGTTGACCAGGCCCTGCTGGACAGGATCTCCGCCTGCGTGCCTGCCACCCAGCCCGATTTTCTGGCAGGCCTGCTCCTGGCCGAACGGGAGAGGGACGTCCGGGAGCTGGCGGAGGAGCTGCCCCGATTCACCTCTGAGGAGTTTCTTGCCCTGCCCGGCCTGGTGGCAGAAAAGCCCATCAAGAGCGATGTGGAACTGGCAGTTCTCTGCCTGCTGCGCGACTTCACCCTCTGCGAGAGGGCCCCGGCCTACGACAAGAGCCAGCTCTCCAGGGCCAGGCCTTCTCTGGGACTGTGCTCCGGATGCCATTACTGGAACAATCCTGAGGCGGTCTGCTGGCAGGTGGACGAGGGGCTATCCGACCGGGTGCGCCAGGACCTGAGGTCTTTTACCAGGGCCTTTGCCTTTCTGCTGGACAGAGACGCCGATTTGCAGGTCTTGAGGGCAGTGGCCCCCTATGTGATCTGGCACAGGGTGACGCCGCTTCCATCGGCCCTGGAGAAGCCTCCCTACTTCGGGGCCGGCAGGCTGGCCTATGTGGCGGACCTGGTGGAAAAGAGCATCAACCGCACCATGAACGAGAGGGCGGAGATGAACCGCATCTACTCCCAGGCGGTGGACGGGGATCTGGAGGTCTCTTACGCCATCGAGGAGCTATGCCAATTTGACGATCCCATCGCCAGGATGGACTTCATTCCCTCGTTGGAGCAGATGGAGAGGGGCAAAAACGGAAAAGCAGCAGGGCGGATGATATGAAGCTGTCCCGCTTCATGGATGAGGCATATCATGCCAGCCCCCCGGCCAAAGAGCGCAAGCTCAGGAGGAAAAGCCCGGTCTTCAGCCTGGAGGACCTGGCGGACCTCGCGGGCTCCCGGCCCGGTCGGGCGGATGTGGAGCAATACCTGCCGGATGAAGGAGATGAGGGAGATGAGGGAAATGGCGGAGGACAGATCGAGATGCTCCTCTCCGGCCAGCCGGGCAAAAAGCATGCCGTCCTCTGGGGCTATCTCTCCGGCCTTCTGGCTGAGAGGAGGGAGGGGCCGCTCGCCCTGCCCGGCCTCGACTATGCCGGCCTGGAGATGAGGCGAGGATGCCTGATCCTGGAGCAGGCCGGCTCTCACGTGGGGGAGAGGATGGCCGGGGGCAGGATCATTGTGCAGGGAGGGACGGGCGATTATCTCGGCCAGGAGATGAGAGGTGGCGGGATAATTGCGGCAGGCTGCGGAGACTATGCCTTTCGCAATATGCAGGCGGGATTCGGCCTGATTAGGGGCGACGCCGGCAAGTTTGCCGGCCTGGGCAACAGGGGAGGCAGGGTGGTGGTGCAGGGAAGCTGCGGGGAGAGGGCCGGCTGGCTGATGCACTCCGGGAGCCTCTATGTGCGGGGAGACGCCGGGGACTACCTGGGGCTTCTCATGTCCGGGGGCAGAATAAAGGTTCGGGGAAATGCAGGTCGCAGAGCGGGCTGGCAGAAGAAGGGGGGGCTGATCGCCGCCGCACGATTTGGGCCGGAGGCGGCAGAGGATGTCGTCCAGTTGGACGTGGGCTGAAGTCTGGGCAAAGTCCAGGAAGAACTGGCACTGGCCTCTCCTCCCCATGCCCCGCCTGGCGACAGAGGCACAGCAGACACGGGAATCGCAGGACAGGCAGGAAGGCGGTTTTCCCTTCGAGAACTACCGCATAACCATCGACCGCGAGACGCTGGCCCTGGGGCCGGAGTTCTTGGAGGGGCTCTTCGATCACCTCATCGTCCATTACATATTCTGTCCGCGATCGCTGGATGAGGCAGGCCGGCTGGCCCTGGCTGCCTGGAGGGGGCTGGAGAGGCCGGATGCTCTCACTGCGCGGCGCATGGTCAACATATTTTCGGATATCGTCTGCGACTCCTTCCGGCGGGAGAGGAGCCGGGAGGACGGCAAACGTGCCATACTGGGCTGGCAGAGGCTGGCCCGTCAGGGGCCGTCCCTTTCAATGCTGGATCGGGTGGTGCTGGGATTTCTCAGGCAATACTGGGGGGTGGAATTGCCCCAATGCTCCCGACCGGAGACGGCCCATCTGGCCAGGGTCTTTTCCCCCGGAGTCACAGACAGGAAACTTTGGCCCAGGCAGTGCCGGCAGATGGCGCGGATACTCGAGCCCCTCCAGCCGGGTATCCTGGGCAGGGGAGAGGTGCGGTGCCTGGAGATTCTGAACGGCAATGCGAGAGCCGCGCCCCTCTCCTGCGCCGCGGAGCTGGATGCGCGCCAGTACGAGCAGACTTTAGCCGTTTTGGGGCTCGAGGGGGACCTGGCCCGCTGGTATCGCGATCAGAGCTACAGCATTGAGATTGCAGAGACGGCCAGCCCCAGGAGGGAAGGCCACCCCTCCGCCCCGGAGAAATGGCGGCTGACCGATCCCTGCAGCGAACTGGACATCTCCTATTCATTGAGCCTCGCCCCCCGGCTCATTCCGGGCGTCACCACCTACAAGAGGAGCCGGGAGATGGGGCAGCTCGTCCCCAGCGGCCGGGCGGTGCCCGACCTCTTGGTGGTGCTGGACAGCAGCCGCTCCATGGAGGGGCCGGCTGTCGGCACCAAGACCCACCGGGCAACCCTGGCGGCCTTCAAAGCCTGCCGCTATGCCCACAGCAAGGGGGCCATGATCTCAGCCATCAACTTCAGCGAAAAGTACCTGGCCACGCCCTGGACACGGGACCTGGCCGCCGTAGAAAACGTGCTGGTGGAGTTCTTCTGCACCCGAACCCACATTCCGGGAAAGGCAGTGAGGGCTCTGGCCGAGGAGCGGCCCGGCTGCCTGATTCTGTGCATCACCGACACCCACATCCAGAACCTCTACCAGGAATGGGAGGACATCAAAAAGGCGGCTATTGCGGGCAGATTTGTGCTCTTCTGCATCGACCAGGACTACCGGGACAAGAACGCCGAAAAGGCGCTGGCCGGCCTGGGGCAGGTCTACTACATCAACCGGCTGGAAGACCTCGTCTCATTGGTGGTGGATGTCACGGGAAAGGCCTATTGCGGGGAAAGTTTTATCTCTTCGAAGTGAATTGGGGTGCTGGCGTGCCGGGATAGGGTAGTGGTTATCCTGAGGGACTGTGGATCCCTCGAGC
>DAOPZB010000030.1:0-13208 GCA_035353195.1 Methanothrix sp.
TGCTACTGAACAAAACCACAGAGGCACAGAGATGAGAATAAGCCTGTTAGACAGATTAACTCAGTTTAGCCACAGGAAATAGCGAAGAACCTAAAAATGCCGTCTTTGTGAGCTTTGTGCCCTTTGTGGTTATCAGTAGAAAAATAGCGCAGAGCCGCCTCTAAAAGGCCAGCTCTATGGTTCTGCCCTTGAGCACATCCTCTTCGCTCACGTTGATGGCCTTCATCCGCACATCCGCCTCATTGCTGCCTGAGAATATGAGGTATGGGCCCGTGGCGCGACAACCGTAGCGTTCCTCTGTGGAGTAGGGGACTGTCATTTTGAATATGCCGTCCTTTTCCTGGGCCTGATTTAGGTACCTGAAGGGCCGTCCCTGATTGGATGTCATATTCAGCAGGGCAATTACATTCTGTCCGGGCGGAGTGGAGACCCTCAGCCGGGCTCCGGGGACATACTCGAATATCTTGACCTCTTTCTTATCCGGATCTGCCGCCGGAGCGGTCTTCGATTCATATATGAGGCGGAGGCGGCCAAGTCCTGCGCCGTCTGCCAGATAGAGCCTTCCCAGGGTGGTATTAAAGAGCCTCTCCCTGGGAATGATGTCATATTGAGATCCAAAGTCTTCCATTCTCATGTAACTGCCGATGTCCTCATTGAGCCAGATGGTGACGGCCGCGAGCTTGGCAAAGATCAGATCATAATCGACCAGCACATAGCGGCACCTTTTGGCATCCAGTAGGCTGCATGCTTCATCCTCGCTCTCCGATAGATAGAATGCGGCTGCATCCTGCACTCCCGCCTGGAAGTTATTGGACACCACCGGCCTGTTGGCCAGGTAGACTATCCAGTTGCCGTAATCCCACCAGTTCATCACTCCATACTCCGGCGTCTGCTGCGGCAGGTCATAGAAGCTGGTGGCATTGCTGTTCTCCTTCAGCCAGGCCAGCGACTCCTGCCAGTCTCCGGCCACGGCGGGAGGTGTGCTCCGGGCAAAGGAGGCCGCGTCCCAGGCGGTGGGCAGCAGGAGGATCAATGATAGCAGAAGAATCATCGGGGTAGATGCTCTGCCTTTGGCTCGCATAGCAGCCTTCTCGCCCTCTGCCAGGTCGCCGTCCGGCTGGCCGGCGGCGGACCTCCGCCCCAGCCGCTCCAGCATGGAAAAGAAGAGTATGCTGATTAAAACGCCCATGGAGACGGTGGAGATGTAAAGGAACCTGGCCTGGCCGAAGGTGAGCAGCAGGGTGGCGGCCGTCCAGGTGAGCAGCAGAATCATGCCCTGCCTCTTCGGGCCGCAGCTCCTGCGGATGTATGCCGCGAGCGCTGCCAGGCCGGCCAGGGTGACAATGAGGTTAAATCCCAGCCAGGAGAAGGCCACCTGAGAGAAGGTCTCTGCATCATAGATGAGCGGCTCAGCTTCGCCGATCTTGCCGATCAGCCCCCCTCCCCAAATATATTCCAATCCCGACTGCACCACGGATGCCAGGCCGAACAGACCGCCCTCAAGCCGGGCCAGGGCCGCGAAGAGGAGGACAAAGGCAAAAAGTATGGCCGGAAAGGCCTTCCAGGATGCTTTTCTCTTCCGCAGGATGTGGGAAGCTGCCAGCATGATGGCCACGGCGGCGGTCATGGCGGAGATGCCCAGCAGGGAGGCATTGAGCCAGGGGGTGCGGCCAAAGGGCAGGACGAGGATCAGGGCCAGGGCAAAGGCGGCAAGCATAACCTCTCCGAGAGGCCGGGGCGACTTTGCATTCTTGAGGTCCAGGGTTATGGAGATGGCCGCATAGATCACGAATATCCCCAGGTAGACGTCTGCCCCCTGCCAGGTATAGGCCAGGGCGGCCATGGACAGGCCGGCCAGCAGGGCGAAAAGGTACCTTTTCTCCGGTCTGTTTATGGCCAGGACCGTAAAGAGCAGTATGACCAGAGAGAATAGGACCTCCAGGCAGTGATGGTCGAGAGCGGCGAACATGGTATAGAGCAGGTAGTAGGGAGCCAGAGCCGTCATGAAGGCCGCGAGAAGGGCCGTTTTGTGGTCGAAGAGCTCCCTCACCAGGAAGTAGACTACAGCTATGGCGGCAACGCCGATGAGGATGGGAAAGAGGGACGCCGCCATCTCCACGCCCCCCGGACTGCGCTGGCCCAGCAGGAAGCAGAAGGCAGCCGTGAGCTGGTCGAAGAGGGGCGGCCAGGTGATCTCCAGCCCCTGGGGATAGTTCAGATAGGAGTCGAACCAGAGGGTATGTGGAAAGTTGGCGACGCTGTACAGGATCCTGCGCATATGATAATATTCATCGTAGCCCGGCAGCAGCACGCCGCTCTCAACCAGCGAAGCCCTTCCTGCAAAGAGCCTCAGCAGCAGGCCGAATACCAGCACGGCAACAAGCTCTGCCGGCTCACTCCTCTTCCCTTTGTCCATATTTGTCGGGAGGCAATATAAATATAAAAACTTTTAGCAGGGCGCTTGTCGCCGCTGTATTCTCCCTAATTATCCGTATCGTCCTGCCATATCAGGTCACTGTTGCGGCTGTCGTCGATGTCCTGGCTGTCGAAGATCACCATCTGATAGATGATCCCGTCATTGTCCACATTTGCCTGCACGCCAAAACTCTCTTCCATCTCCGTCAGGATATCTTCCTGCAGATCCAGTCCGCTGTCCATCTCAAAGGCTTCGATATCCTCTAGGGACAGGCCCTGATCTGATGCCAGGTCGGCCTTGATCTGCTCCATAACCGAAAGATCTTCTCTCGCCTCCAGGAAGATGGTGAAGCCCCCGATCCCGTCTCCCAGGAGATCCATCTTAAGCGAAAGCTCCACGGGATCGCTTGCCACCGGCAATTCCCTCTTCTTCTTCAGCTCTTCTATCAGCTCGGCGGTGAGATCGACCTTTAGAGCCGCCTCATGCATGGCGGAAAAGAGCGATTCGTGGGCAGAGGCAATATCCGAGATTATATCCTTCCAGAGGTCGTATGTCAGGCCGAACATTTTTCCCATCTCTTGAGGCCGGTTCATTTTATGTTCTTCGCCATGTCGCCTGCCAGGCGAAGGTCGGAGACGAACTCATTCATGAGATTTCTATTCCTGAGCACCGCGGCTGGATGATAGGTCACAAGAAAGCGATCCTGCCATAACCGGCCGCGCAGGGATAAGATGCCCTGCCGGCCCAGCAGTGCGGAGGCGGCCGTATTTCCCATGAGGCAGACTACGCGGGGCCCTAAAATCTCAATCTGGCGCAATAGATAGGGGAGGCATAGCTTGACCTCGGAGGCCAGGGGCTTTCTGTTCTGGGGAGGGCGGCATTTGATGACGCTGGTAATGAAGACCGCCTCCCTTTCCAGGCCCGCCTGCCCCAGGGCCTCATTTAAGATTCGGCCTGCCCTGCCAACGAACGGCAGTCCTTTGAGGTCCTCCTCCCGACCGGGGGCCTCGCCCACCAAGAGCATGGGCGAGGGCTTTGCTCCCTCTCCCGGCACGGTGAGGTTTCGGCTCCGGGAGAGGGGGCACAGAGCGCATTGGCTGATCTGCTGATTGAGATTGGAGAGATCCGCATTCATGATACGGGATGAGGCCCCTTCCGAGATAATCCTTCTCCCTGAAAAACGAAAGGTTCTTATTTGCCCAAAACCTGCTAGCACTGGAGGAGGGCAAGAGATGCAGTTTGCAGAATGGACTTATCCCCTGAGGAAGTTTGACGACATCTATTACACCATTGAGAGGATCGTTTACGGCAAGGGCGAGCTGAAGGGCTTCTCCACGGAAGACATATACAACAATCTTCGGGACAGGCGTTTCTTTAACGATGCCCAGGAGCTGAACCGTTATCTGATGGACAATGGCGCAAAATATAAGATCAGACGTACGGAAGGCGTCTGGGAGCGCTACTACTAGCGCTTCGGCGATACTTTTTCTGCAAAGTAGATATTCCTTTCATCGATCCCCAGCTCCACGAACCGCCCTGTAGCCAGGATGCTGTGGCTGTGCTTTAGAGGAGCAACCCTGACTCCTGAAGCTACCACCGATTCCGGGGGCAGGGTCGCATTCTCGCCGACGACGGCGATGTGACCCTCTCCGATGCCGTTTGTGCCGAGGATGCTATGCTCCTCGATGGTGGTATGGCGGCCTACGATGGATCTCTTGATGCTGACCATGTGCTGGATATGGGCAAAGCTCATGATCATGCTCTCTTTGATCTCCACATTCCGTTCTATGAGGCTGGTGTGGCCGATGTGAGAGTTCTCGATGATCACGCCCCTCTCAATGCGGCAGTTTCTGCCGATGGAGACATTTCCCAGGAGCTGGATATCTCCGGAGGCCAGGAGCGGCGCGATTTTGGCCAGAGTGCTGGGATGAATCCATTGATTGGGCTTGTAGTGGTATTTGCGGTCGAAGTGGCGCACGGCTCCGGAGAGGCAGTTCATGGATGCCTGGAGAAGCCTTTCCGGAGTGCCTATGTCGATCCAGTAGCCTGTGATGGGATAGCCGTAAACCGGATACCCGTTCTCGGTGAGATAGGGTATCAGGTCGCCGCCGATGTCGCGAGCACTGTCGCCCATGCCGGCCAAAATCTCCCTGATCTGGGGGGAGAAGAGATAGAAGGCGGTGTTGATCATGCGACTGGGCTCGCTTCCCGGTTTGGGCTTTTCCACAAATCCGGCAATGCGCATATCTTCGCCCACCCGGGCCACGCCGTACTGGGAGATGTTCTCACCCGGGCCCAGCTCCTTCAAGGCCACAGTGAGAACCGGCCTGTGCTTCCTGTGAAAATCAACGAAGCTCTGCAGATCTATGTCTATGAGATTGTCGCCGGATACCACCAGCAGGTCGTCTTTGATGTCAAAGTAGTTCATGCAATAGCGCAGGGAGTCGGCACTGCCCTTGTCATCGTAGAGGGGTTGATAGCTGAAATCCTGGTGGTCGCTGATGCCCAGTCGCTTGAAGAAGCCTTCGCCTGCTTTGAAGTAGTTGCTCAGGTTGAGGGTGTTGCCTGCTCCCTTGCTGCCCAGGATGAACCTCCGGCAGCCCTGGCTGGCCAGAACCCGGAAGAGGTTGGCGATTATGGCCGTATCGCACAATTCTACCAGAGGCTTGGGCTGCTCCAGAGTAAGGGGATAAAGGCGGGTCCCTGAGCCGCCTACGGTGGCTAGTACCTGAGGAAACATGGCTGGACCGGTATGTATCATCAAATATTAAGCCTGTCGCTTAATCAGTAGCCGCGCATGAGCTTCACTATGACCCGGGCGACCATAAAGGCGAGGGCGAAGAGGATGACGTAGACGATTATATTCAACTCCATGCCCGACAGTTCTGGCATTTCTGGTTTATAGACTTGACTGAAGGCTGACCGACAAGTTTAAGAAAATATGATGGTAATATATGCAAAAGTCAATTCATTTACAGCAGAGTCTCCCTGTTATTCCCGGCTGAGGACGCAAAGAAATGAAAAACGCTATTTACCTTCTGGCGGTATCGGCGGGCCTGGTGGCATTGGCGATGGCCATCTCCTGCAATCTGCATTTGCTTTCCCCGCAGCAAGGGGGCGATCCTTCGGGACTCTCCAAGGTAGCTCCCTCTCTTCAGGAGGAGATGGATTCCGCGGACAGCGATATTCCTTTTATTGTGATGTTCAAGCCCTCGCAGGCGCCGGATGAAGACGGGCTTGCTATCGCGGGGCTGCATCTGGAGCACGTATATCATATAATCGAAGGTGCTGCCGCAGTGGGATCGGCCCGGAGCATCCAGAGCCTGGCCGGCCAGCCCTGGGTGGAGGCAATATACCCGGACGGACGGGTTCAGGCCGCCGGCCCCATCCGGGTGGACGATGATTTCGTCGGCCCCTCTCCGGCCAGGATGGTAAATGCCTCTGCCTTATGGGACGAGGGGATAAACGGAACCGGTGTCACGGTTGCCGTACTGGACTCAGGAATAGACAAAAACCACCCGGATTTGGCCGGAAAGGTCACAGGGGAGGTCAATTACATCAAATACGAGGAGACGACAAGCGACCTCCTCGGTCATGGTACCATGTGCGCCGCAATCATTGCCGGGTCAGGGGAGGCCTCCGGCGGCAGATACAGGGGGATTGCCCCGGCCGCCAAATTGCTCAACGTAAGGGTGATAGATAGCGATGGCAATGGCCGGGATTCGGATATAATTGCCGGAATAGAATGGGCCATGAATAACGGCGCAGATGTGATCAGCATGAGCCTCGGCGGATTGGACCTGGGGGAGACCGATCTGCCCGTGACGACCGCCGCGGACAAAGCCATGGATGCAGGAGCTGTGGTCTGTGTTGCTGCAGGCAATTCCGGCTAGACCGGCACGGCAGGCGTCGCCCGGGCCGGACGATGGGATCGGCCTGCTGGCGGCATTGATCTCTGTTCTCCTGGCGGTGCTCCTCTCCGGCTGCATAGATGCCCCCGGAGACGGCGTCAAGGTCATAACCGTGGGAGCATCTGATTATTACGGACATGTCGCCGATTTCAGCGGCTCCGGCCCCCTGAGGGACGGAAGGATCAAACCGGATATAGTGGCTCCGGGCGTAAATGTCATCTCTGCCGCTCCGACCGGCTTGAGCCAGCTCAAGTATGTCGACTCGGTCTACGCCAAAGCCTCCGGAACCTCGCTCTCCACTCCTGTGGCGGCCGGGGTGGCTGCCCTTCTACTGCAAAAGGACCCGGCCATGACGGCCGCCGGCATTAAGGCGGCATTGGCAGGCGGGGCCAGGAGGCTAAACAACACACTGGGCGAAAATTATGAGTCTTACTATCAGGGCTCAGGCCAGATCGATGCCGCAAGATCCTATCAGGCTCTCGCTCCGGACAACTGTGCAGTGACTCCGGATAGGTGGATGGTGGGCAGGTGGGCCTTCTCAGAGGATTCATCTTATCCGGGAATCGACGTCGGGGCCGATCTGGAGCAGAAGAGGATCTACGCCATGGCCCCAGGCGATGATGACTGGACCACTAAATTTCTCTTCGTCACCAATTGCCCCCGGAAAAACGTTAGCGTCGAGATATTGGGGGATGTCTCAGGATGGCTGACGGTAATGCCCTTGCCCCGGCAGATTGCCGCCAACGGGCAGATAATATTTGCAGCGACCATCGTCGTGCCCGAAGGGACATTTGCCGGAAGGTACAGCGGCAGCATATCCATAGAGGATGACGGGCAGCCCATCGCCCAGGTGCCTGTGATTGTGGAGGTGGCCGGACCGTTGAAGGTGGATTTGGGAAGCTACGCAGTCAATGAGACCATATTCCGGAATGAGTGGCACTACAAATATGTTGAGGTCCCGGTGGGCACGCGCAATCTCAAGGCTCAACTGAGCTGGAACGGGACATCGAACCTGGATCTGTTTTTGCTTGACCCGTCCGGCAAATGCCATGTCCGCGAGCGGTCCAGGAGATCAGAAGAGGTATCTTTATCGGATCCCATATCGGGGCGATATATCCTGGCGGTCCATGCCCGGTCCATCTCCTCGCCCCAAAATTATTCCCTGAAGGTCGAAGAGTCGATAATTGAGGTGGTGCCGAGCAGCATCAACCTGGGCAGAATTCCCCCCGGAAAGACCCTCAAGACAGAGCTTGACTTAGTGAACGGCGGCCTGCCTCTGGACGACCTGACATTTGCGGCCAGCATGGAGAGCAAGAGCACCTCTCTCTTTTCGGGAGAGGTTGCCCGGGACGAAACCTGGGAGAAGAGCCAGGCCGTAGAGGAGAACGTCAGCCGCCTCTCTTTGAATCTCGTCTGGAACGACAAAGAAAGAGACCTTGATCTGAGCGCCTACGATCCCTCCGGGGAGTCGATGGGCAGCTCCTCCAGCAGCTCCGGGACCTCTGAGTTTCTGGAGATTCACAATCCGCCTTCAGGAAAGTGGAAGCTGTCGGTCCGGGGCTATAAAGTGCCCCGGGATATAAGCCAGCCCTTTGATCTGTATGTGACCAGCTACAAAGCGGACATGCACCCCGGCGTGGTGGTAAAAGGCCCCTCGAAGGTTGCCTCCGGTGCTGTGGGGTCAATTGACGTGGCCGTGAATGTGCCCCTCTCCGTTGAGGGACAGGAGAAGCGGGGCTACATAGAACTGAATTCCAATAACTATACCATCCGCATTCCTGTGACTTACATTGTGGCCGGGGCATCGATAAAAGATATGGCAAAGCCGGTTTTCAACGATAGCGACAATGACGGCTTTATAGACTCTCTGGTCCTGGGCGTGAATGTCCAGGCAGCCGCGCCCGGAGTCTATGAGGTCAGGGGAGCCCTTAACGATTGCTCAGGACGCATGATTGCCTGGATCACCAACTCCTCGAAGGTCGACGGCTCGGCAACCATCAATCTGGATGTGGACGGGCGGGAAATCTGGAAGAGGGCAGGCTGCGGCCCTCTGTTCCTGGGAGAGATCTTTCTCTACAATCCGCAAGGTGACCTGGTGGAGAAGTACAATGCCAGCAAATCGATAGAAAAGGAGCCTCAGGACTTCCAGGCTCCTGCGGCATGCTATAACGGCAGCTTCCGAAACCTCTCCGAGGCCCGCAGGGGCTCCATCACCAGAGTTGTGGTGGAGGCCGGCGTATATGTCATAAAACCGGGCAACTATTCAATATCTGCCAGCCTGCAGAGGGAGGGGGGCCGGGAGGTAGGCAGCTTTGACAGGACTCTCGCCCTGTCCCCCGGAAATCATACCGTGGCTCTGGAGTTCAATGCCAAGAAATTCCCCAAGCTGGAGGAGAAGACGCGTCTCTTCCTCAGGGATCTGACCATCACCGCGGACGAGGAGGTCGTAGATGAGATTGATGAGGCCTGGTCCAGCGGTGAGATGGACTTTGAGGGATGAAACATTTAGATACTTTGAGCCGCCCTATGGACGCAGATGCAGGCAAAGATCTCTGGGATATTTTTGATGCTGGCGGCGGTCCTGGCGGCAATGGCCAATGGTGCTGTCGCAGACTATGCTGCGCCTTTCTCATATCCTAATTCGTTGGAGAAGGTATCCGCTGAGCAGGTCGTGGTCAATGCCAATGAAAGCCCGGTGACCTATGACCGGGCCCTGATCACCGGGGACTTAATTTTAAGTGATGTTCAGAACAATCCGATACGTATAACCAATTCCGTCTTTCAGGGCGATGTGATCTGCGAAGGCGTCACGTTCCAGGAAGAGGTGGATTTCGAGAACACCACCTTTATGGGCGATGCCGTTTTCAATGAGACCAAATTCATGGCTGCCGGGAATTTCAATGCCAGCCGATTCCTGGGGGAAGCCAGCTTCAATATGTCCCGCTTTCCGGACGGCGGAAACTTTGACTTCGCCGGCTTCTCCGGACGGGCGGATTTTGCCAATATCTGGTTTGATAAATTTGCCACCTTTTATGACGCCGGCTTTGAGGGCGACATGATTTTTCCCTTCTCGGAATTCAATGGCGCTTATGTCAATTTTGAGTCGGTTCTATGCCTGGAGAATGTCGATTTTGCCGGCAGCCAGTTCAATTCCTACAGCACATTTGCTGCCAGCCGCATGGAGAAGAATGCCGACTTTCATGCTGCCAAGTTCCAGAGCGGCGCAGACTTCTCCGATATGCAATTTATCGGGCAGGCCGATTTCTCTCGATCTCATTTCATCGAGGACTGCATATTCTCCGAGTCTCAATTCGGCGGCTATGTCGGTTTCCCGAATGCCAAATTCGATGGGCCGGCGTTTATGAACGACACCGTATTTGGCGGGGTTGCCGATTTTGATAACGCCCAGTTCCTGGCTCTGACCGACATGTCCAATGCCGCCTTTTCCGGCGACCTGAAGATGAACAGCACCAAGGTCTCCAAGATGGTGCTTGACGGCTCAAAATTCGAGGATAGGTCGCGATTGTATCTGGCCAGGGCGGACATCAGCCGGATGATGGTCGACTGGGATAAGATCAGAGATATAATCAGCTTTGATAAATCCGCCTATCTATCCCTGATAAAAAATTATAGGGAGCTTGGCCAGACCAACGATGCCAACGATTGTTATTACGAGTATCGATATTTAAATCAGGTTAATAAGCCGGCGGGCTTCTCCAGATTTCTGGATACCGTGGCATGGCTGACCTGCGGCTATGGCGTGCGGCCCCACTATGCCCTTCTCTGCGGAATGATGGTGATTCTCATATTCGCCTTCATCTACTGGGCGGGCAGAGGCGTGGAGGGCTTCAACGATATCCACGGCCGCCGGCTAGCTATCGCCTCCCTCTTCTACAGTATCATAGCCTTCACCGCCAATTCCAAGGGCCTTCCCTTCAGGGGCAGGTTCAGATATCTGGGGATAAGCGAGGGAATTGTCGGCTGGCTGCTTATGGCCCTATTCCTGGTGACCCTGGGCCGGGTGATGATCGGATAAGGTGATGATCGGATAAAATAGAGCTAAATTTCTGCAAAAAAAAAGATGATTGATTGCCTATTTCCTTCTCGGCTGGCGGTTCTTTGCGCCGGCGAATGGATCCGACTCGCTGGCATTCGTCCCGGTTACGTTCTCAAGGGTGGCGTTTTGTGTCGCATTGAGAGTTGCGTTTTCCAGAGTCGCATTTATGGCTGTTATATTTTCCAGCGTATTGTTGATTGCTGTGGCGTTGGTCGACTCATTTGCTGCCGTCTCTTCTGCGGCAAAGCCCAAGCCGAAGCACAGGGCTGCAAATGCCAGCAGAATTATGGGTGCTTTCGCTGTCCTCATCATTCCACACTCTCCTTTTTTCCTGGCATCATTCTGCCTGAAATTTAAATATTGCCGTCGAAAAGGAATGCTCTGGCAAAAGATGTTTAAGCCGCCGGGGGCATTGCAGTGGGGAGGACTATGAGGCAGAGGTATCTCGCGGGGATAGCATTATTATCTCTATATGCAATTTTATTCTGTGCGTCGGGCGCTGTGAATAATAGCAGCATCTTCCTTGATGCGGCAAACATTAGCGATAGCGGATTTCGTCCGGATGTTGACGGCTTTGGCTTCGAAAACTATGGCGAGCATCCCGATACCGTCGATCTGACGGCCATCGAGATGCAGCGCATGTTCGGCGGCCAGGTCTGCGCCAGCGAAGCGGCAGGCCAGTGCATTCTTACCTATCCTGCCGAGCGCTGGATGAATCAGGCCATCTCCGCTATGAAATCCGGTCATTGCGAAGGGATAGCTGTCCTGTCCGGCCTCATGTATTACAATCAAACCGATCCCGGCCTATTCGAAGGGGACCGCACCATAAACCTATCTCTGCAAAATTCCCGGCTGCAGAGGGAGATAGGATACTGGTGGACCACTCAGGTCACCAGCCCCGGAGGAGCGCGAAAGGTGCTGGAATCTCCCCGCGCCGTTCTGGAGACCCTGGCCGCCGCTTTTGCCGGAGGTCGGAAGGCAGATGAGTGGTGGGTCATGGGCATCTATCTGCCGGACGGAAGCGGTGGGCATGCCATCACGCCATTTGCCGTGGAGGAGAGCGGCAACGGCACAGCTCGCATATTTGTCTATGATAATAACTGGCCTAAAGAGAGCCGGTATGTAGAGGTGGATCTGGTGAACAACTCCTGGAGCTATCTGGCCTCCAGCAATCCCGATGAGCCGGACAGCCTCTACACCGGAAACGCCAGCACCAGGAACCTGGAGATCGTCACCCTCTCCTCGCGCCTCGGCGTTCAGCAGTGCGATTTCTGCAATAGCGAAGGCTCCTCCCCTGGCAGCAATGCCACCAAAAATATGCAGATCTGGCAGAGCGGCGAGGCCAGAGCCCTGGCTGTTGATGAAAGCGGCCGGAGGGCGGGAATGCTGGATTCGGGGCAGGTCGTAAATGAGATTCCCGGAGCTATGGTCAGAAATCTCAAGTTCGCTGCTGGGACCGGTCGCTCTCCGGTCATACTGATTCCCCTTTCTCAGATAGAAGGCGGGCATCTGGCTGTGCAGATCAACAGCACATACAGCGGCAGCGGGGTAAATCCGGCGGATACCGCCATCATCGCTCCGGGATTTGCCCTCACGGCTCAGGTGTCCGATCTGAAGGCCGGCCAGAGGCAGGGCATGGATCTGTTCTCGAATGGGCAGGGCTTCAATGTCTCCCTATCCTCCGGGAGTTCTATATCGCCCTCCATAACCATAGAAACCGATCTGCAGAGGTTGTCTCTCTCCGGCCTGAACCTCGATCCGGCAGGAATGATCAATCTCTCCACCGATCCGCTGCTGGGCACAATGGATATGAGCACTCTGGGAAATGCCAAACCCGGGACGGTGAAGCTTCTCCTCACCACCCTTGACCCGGAGAGCGGAACCGAGTCGACCTATCGGAGCCTGGATCTGATGCTGCGCACCGATGACCGCCTATCCATGGATATGGCGGGGCTGTCCACAGGGGCCGCCAGCCCCTCTCTTTCCATCTCCAGGATGAACGGGGGGACGCAGGAGATGTCGATGACGGCCGTCTCCAGGGATGTCCCCGTCAGCATGCCGGAGATCGAGATGACGGCTATGAATTTGACACCGTCCAATGCCTCCGGATCAGCCCCCACATCCGTGCCGAGCGTGAGCGCACCCGGCACAACGGGCATGTCTGGATTGCCGGAGATGGACACCGCGGCCCCTGCCGGGTCGGAGATGCCCGGCACCGGCGGCATGGGGACGCCCACCTTCCCGTAAAATCAGGTTGCGGGAGGCTTTGCGGCAGTGCATCTCTCGCAAATGCCTTTGAGGTCCAGGCTCGATCCGGTTACAGTAAAATTGGCGTCGGCTGATACCCTGGCGATCAACTTCGGCATTATGGGATCCATCCAGTCGCTGATGCTGCCGCATCGCAGACAGAGCAGGTGGGCATGGGGCTCGATGTTGGGATCAAACCTGGTCTGGCCCTGGGGCATATTGAGCTCTAAAATCAGGCCCGTATCCCTCAAAATTTTGATAGTGGTGTATATGGTGGCGAGGCTGACGGTAGGATGGACCTTCTTGACCTCCATGTAGGCCTTCTGTGCCGTAGGATGCTCGTGATTCCGGAGGATAAACTTGCTGATGGCTATCCTCTGGGGGGTGGCTCTGTATCCGCTGTTGCGGAAGGTCTTGATGATGGTTGAATCCAAATCTTCCGGATTGATCATAGTGATTATTAGCTAATAATTACTCTTAAATAAAGATATGCATTCTAAATAATAAGATATTGAATGCGGGGAGGACGATCGATGTTTCTTTGTGAAAGAGGGGATGGGTTTTGAGCAGCAGGATA
>DAOPZB010000031.1:0-12783 GCA_035353195.1 Methanothrix sp.
CTCCAGTTGTAAGCGGATTCGCCACTATTTCAGGTTTTCTTTGCGGCTTACGAGAAGGGAAAGTATAAATACGCCTTAATTGTTCATTCTAGTAATAATAAGTACTATGATGTACAATGTTAAGCATTGACATGGTGCAAAAGAAGGAGACGACAAGGAGAAAGCTCGGAGAAGGTCAGGAGAAAGGGAAGGAGAGAGGAGATTGAGAGGAACATCGATTCGCATGGAGCGGATATTTTCCCGCCGCACAGGAAACGCAGTCATCATACCCATGGACCACGGGGTCACAGTAGGCCCCATCAAAGGCATCAAGAGCGTCAAGGCCATGGCCGATACAGTGGCCTCCGGAGGGGCGGATGCAGCCATCGTCCACAAGGGGGCGGCGGTCTTCGGCCACCGTGGCTACGGCCGGGACCTGGGGCTGATCATTCACCTCTCCGCCTCCACGGCATTGGGGCCTGATCCCAACAACAAGGTCCTGGTGGCCACAGTGGAGGAGGCCCTCAAGATCGGGGCGGATGCAGTGAGCATTCATGTCAACGTGGGAGCAGAGGACGAGAGCCACATGCTTGCCACCTTAGGAGAGGTCTCCCGGAGCTGCCAGGATTGGGGCATGCCACTTTTGGCCATGATGTACCCCCGGGGAAAGAAGATCAAGGACGAATACTCCGAGGAGTACATCGCCCACGCCGCCCGCGTTGGGGCGGAGCTGGGGGCTGACATCATCAAGACCAACTACACCGGAGACCAGGACAGCTTTGCCAGGGTGGTGGAGGGCTGCCCGGTGCCCGTGGTCATCGCCGGAGGGCCGAGGGTCGAGTCCGAGCTGCAGCTATTGTCCATGGTAGAAGGGGCCATCGCCGCCGGAGCGCGGGGTGTTGCCATCGGCAGAAATGTGTTTCAGCATGAAAGCCCGGCGCTGATCACCAGGCGCATCTGCGCAGTGGTTCACAAGGGGCTGACAGCCGAGCAAGCGGCGCTGATCGCGTCGGCGGAATAGATCTTAGTGGGCTTAATGATCTCAAAAGGACCGACTAAACCACAGAGGCACAGAGTTCGATCATGACATTAGGTCACCCATGCGCATGAAATTGAGCTTTCATCCTTTGTGCGTCCTTTGTGAGCTTTGTGATCTTTGTGGTTAAATTTCCAGTTTATGATTAATCTATATGTTTTCTACTGATCAACCACAAAGGACACAGAGCGCACAAAGAACTCACAAAGAACTCACAAAGATGTCATTTCTGTACTACACAGAGAGAAGAGCAGAGAATAGCCATTTGAATCATTGCTGATGCTGACCTGGACTTCTTGAACTTATGGCCCGAAGCAGCAAAGATAAAAAGGCGCAGTTGCTTTAAGAGAGGGATGAAAGCGCCGGGGTCTCTGTGCAGGCTTGCTCTTTTTTTATTCATGATCGCGTCCTCGCTCATCTTCCTGATCCTTTCAGCGCCGGCCCAGGCCGCCGGCCAGGTGGAGGAGGCGGGAGGAATCGAATCCGGCGTGCAGGGTGGCGAGGCGGCGAAGGCCCTGGGGGGCGATAGCCCCGATCTCCAGATTGGAGGGCTTTACGGAAACTTCGAGATAGGCCGGCCTTCCAGCATCTTCGTGGTGCTGCAAAACAATGCCCGGCCTTCCGAATCCTCCGATTTGGCCGGCGGATTGATTGGTTCGGGTGGGGCGGGCTACGACCGGCGGACGGCGCGCAGCATTGAGGCAGTGCTCTTGAGCGCCGACGACAGAATCGAAATTCTCTCCAGCCCCCAGATGGCGGGACTCCTGGCCCCTGGCGAGAATGTGACGGTGCAGTTCTCGGCTCTGGTGCGGGGCGCGCCTCTCGGCATCTATCCTCTGGCGCTTCGTTTGAATTATTCGCGGCTCTCGGCAGCCGCTGCTTCCCAGGAAGATGGGCTGACCGGCTTTACCTTCAATTACCAGAGGCTGACTGGGGAGCTACCCCTCCAGGCGGAGGTGGTGCAGGGGCCGAAGATGGTTCTGGCGGAGACGGATGTGTCAGCAGAGGCCGGAGGCGAGTCAAAGATAAGGCTGACTATTGAGAACAGGGGAGACGAGCCTGCCGGGCGGCTGAAGCTGGAAGCGCGGCCCAGCCCCCCCTTTCTCATGGTGGAGAACGGAGAGGATGAGGTCAGAGTCGCTCCCGGAGAGAGCGCCGCCCTGGCCGTCTCGGTCTTCGTAGATGAAAATGCCCAATCAGGTTACTACGCCCTGCCCTGCACCATCACCTACCGGGATGGAGAGGAGGCGGTGCAGGACGGCTGGCTGGCCGGACTGCTGCATCAAACGATGGGCGTCATTCTGGGTGCGGTCCCGTATGGCAGGAGCAGGCTGCCAGAGGATGGGCAGGGTGAGGTGGATAACGGCAATGAAAAGGATGAAGTGGGTGAAGAGGATGATGTGAGCGGGCAGCCATGGCAGGCCGGCGAGCCGCGCCGGGAGGAGCTGGTGGCTCTGGTTTACGTGGGCGAGGAGGAATGGCTGGCGTGGTTATATCCGGTCGGGGCAGGGCTGGTGCTGCTTTTGGCCCTCGCACTGGCCGCGAGGTGGCTCATGGGCAAGGGCAGGCGGGTGCGGATCGTCAGGAGCTGAATGATTTCAATTCGATAAAAAAGATTTGAGAAGTCTATGTTGTGAATTGGTATGCTATCGAATTGGCCTGTGCGGAATCGGGAGAGAATGCGCTCTTCCTGGCATTGGATACCGGGATGGTGCTCATCGGATTTTTAATGGCAACTGCGCTTCTGCCTGAGCCTGCGTTAATGGGCTGCTCGGTGGCATTGACCTGATCGGTGATGTTGGCCAGGTCTGTGACGTTGATCTGATCTGTGATATTGGTCTGATTCAATGCATCCGTTTCTATCGGGGCTTCCCGGGAGAGGCTGCCGAGGGCGATCGTCCTCCCCGCGGTCCCTCCCACCTGTACGGATTCCGCCAGTCCGAAGATGAGCAGCAATAGCATGATGCCAATTAGAAGTCTCATCGATATAACCTCCATCCAATGCTTGCGAGCCTCATGCTTAAATAACCTTTAGTGGCTCTTCGCTAACTAAACCACAGAGGCGCAGAGACATAGAGACAAGAACAACCTCGCCACCCACATAAAATAGCGAGGAACCTTTCGATCTAACGATTCTATCCCGGAGCAGTCAGTTTATAATTCAAGAGAGACTACACTTTCAGGGTGAAGTACCATGGAGTTAATGGAGGCTGTTGTATCCCGGAGGAGCATTCGCAAGTATCAGGACCGATCAGTCGAGCCGGAGAGGCTCATGCGCGTCCTGGATGCGGGAAGGATCGCCCCGTCCGCCAAGAACCTGCAGGACTGGAAGTTCATTGTAGTGAAAGACGCGGACAAGCGCAGGAGGCTTTCCGAGGCGGCCATGGGCCAGCCCTGGGTGGCGGCAGCCCCCGTGGTGATCGCCGCCTGCGCCACCAAGCCGGACAACATCATGCCCTGCGGCCAGAGGTGCTATCCCATCGACCTGTCCATTGCCCTGGACCACATGAGCCTGGCAGCCGTCGCCGAGGGGCTGGGCACCTGCTGGATAGGGGCCTTCTACGAGGAGCAGGTCAAGGAGATCCTGGGCGTGCCGGCAGAGATGAGGGTGACATCCATGATGACTCTGGGCTATCCGGCCGAGTCTCCGGCGGCCAGGCCGAGAAAGAAGCTGGAAGACGTAGTCGTTTATGACGGGTGGAAATAGCGGCAGCAGCACTCCATTGCAGCCGTGCCCGACCTGCTTTGGCAGGGGCAAGGTCGTGGCCGGTTATGCTGCCGTCTGCACGGAGATCGTGGAGAGGCTGGAGAGGTGCCCGGAATGCGGGGGGAAAGGGAGGAGGCCGGGGCACAGAGGTCCATGAGCCCGGATTGGACACTGATTGCGGGCCGATCGTCCATGAGAAGCTATTATCTCCACTCGGCCAACTTTTTCTCAACTCTGGTCTCCGAATAGATAGAATAAAATATCATAATGTCCTTACTGAAGCATGTATTTGGAGAGATTATGTCAAAATAAGAGGAACCATGAGCATCAAAGACGAGGAAATGCGAACGATTGAGGCGATTTCACTTCACAATCTGCTGTCCTTCGGACCGGATGCAGAGACTATTGCTCTAAAAAGTCTGAATGTGCTCATAGGCCCCAATGGATCGGGAAAGTCCAACTTCATAGAGGCAATATCCCTTCTGCGCTCCGCTCCTGGCGACATGCGTGCCGTCATCCGTCGGGGCGGGGGCGTTGGCGATTGGATCTGGAAAGGCGATTTGGAGGGATTTGCCACCATCAATGCCGTTATCAGAAATCCGCAGGCAAGCGTGCCTCTGCGTCACGTCCTGGCCTTCCGGAATGACAATCAGTCCTTCCGCCTGGTGGATGAGCGGATCGAGGACTTCAAGTCCCATCCTGGCTCCAAAAAGCCGAATTTCTATTACGATTATGGCAACGGCAATCCGGTCATAAACATCAAGTCCGAGCAGCGCCTGTTGAAGCCTGAGACCGTTCAAGCAGATCAGTCCATACTCGCCCAGAGGAGAGAGCCTGAGATCTACCCGGAAATATCATATCTCGCAGACATCTATGAACGGATCAGAATATTTCGGGATTGGCGCTTTGGGAGAAACGCAATCTTCCGCGAGCCTCAAAAGGCCGACATGAGGAGCGACCGGCTGGAGGAGGACTTCTCGAACCTGGGCCTCTTCTTAAGCAGGCTGCGAAGAGTGCCCAGGGCGAAGAACATGATTCTGGAAGCTCTCCGCGACCTCTACGAGGGGATTGACGACTTCGATGTGAGCATCGAGGGCGGAGCCGTCCAGGTATTCTTTACCGAGGGTGATTTCGCAATCCCTGCCACCAGGCTATCCGATGGAACTCTGCGATATCTCTGCTTGCTGGCGGTGCTCTGCGACCCGTCACCGCCTCCGCTCATCTGCATCGAGGAGCCGGAACTCGGCCTTCATCCCGACATCCTGCCCAAACTGGCGGACCTGCTCATCGCCGCCTCACAGCGCACTCAGTTGATTGTTACCACCCATTCCGACATTTTAGTGGACGCCATGACCGAGCGACCTGATGCGGTCCTGATCTGTGAGAAGCATGGAAGCCGGACGGAGATCAAGAGACTGGACGCAGAAGATCTGGAGAAGTGGCTGAAAGACTACCGTCTGGGCGAGCTGTGGACCCGCGGAGCGCTGGGGGGGACGAGATGGTGAGGACAGCCATATTTGTGGAAGGGGGAGGCGAAAGCAAAGAGCTTCGAACTCGGTGCCGGGAGGGATTTTCCAAGCTCATCAGGAACATGGGCTTTGCTGGAAGGATGCCAAGGATCGTTGCCTGCGGAGGGCGAGATAAGGCCTACAGCATGTTCAGCATCTCCCAGGCATCGGCAGGATTTGAAGAATATCCGGTGCTGCTGGTCGACAGCGAAGATCCGGTTGCAGCAGGCCCGTGGGATCATCTTCATGCCCGCGACGGCTGGGATTGGCCTGCCGGGGCGGAGGATGAGCAGGCTCAGATGATGGCTACCTGCATGGAGACCTGGATAATGGCTGACCATGAGGCACTGCATAAGGTATTCGGCCCATGCCTTCGGGAAGGAAATCTCATCCCTACAAACGGTTTGGAGGAGCGGCCCAGGCAGGAGCTATTGGAGACCCTCAGGTCTGCTACCAGGGACTGCGGAAAGGACAAAGGGTACGAAAAAGGAAAGCGTTCATTCCAGATTCTGGCTGAACTGGATACCAGACTGCTTGAGGAGAGGCTCTGCTATTTTCGCCGTTTCAAGGAAATGCTTGGCAGGCATCTTTGAGCGGTTGGACTGAAAGCAGGGTCGATCTGCATCTTCTCTGCCAGCACCTCCTGCAGAGCAGCCTGCCTTTGCTTGGAATCCGGCTTTTCCTGAGCGCGGGCAAGAGTTTGCTGGGCATAGGAATCGCCCTTGAACTTGCCAGCAACCAACCGGGAGAGGTCGCCTGCCGGCCGCCCGCCCAGCCGCTCCCCTGCCTTCCCTGCCAGGGCCTGTGCGCCTTTCGCGGCTAAGATGATTAGAGGGTCCATTACCACCACGTTCCCAATTGAATTATGGTGTGGAGAGACGAGTAAATAAATCCTTTTGACCCTGTCGATTATAGTCTTTTCAAACTCGCTGCTAAACTTGGGTAATTCGATCTTTCAGTTTATCAGATTGTCTCTGTGCCTCTGTGGTTTAGCTGGGTAGCAGCAGGCTCAAATTGCCGGCAAATTACCAACTAAACCACAGAGACGCAGAGACACAGAGACAATGAATCATTTCTCTATCCTCTGAGAGCTAAGTATTCCAAAAAATATATTTTCTTCACCCCAAAAATCCCTCAACTATCTCCGCCGTCTCCTGGGGATGGCTGATCCAGAAGATGTGCCCCGCCCCTTCGATCTCCCTGATCTCTGTCCCAGGAATAGCCTGGGCCAGCAAAAGGCTGTTCTCGGGAGGAATGAGAGCATCTCTGCTGCCGAACAGGACCATCGTCTCCGCCCTGATGGAGCCGAGCCGGTCGGCCACATCGAAGCTGCGGAAGGCCTCCAGTTGGCTGAGGTATGACTCAAGCGTCCCAGGATGGGCCAGGTTGGCGGCGATCTTCTCCTCCACCACATCGGGATGGGCTGCTATGAACTCAGGGGGATAGCATGCCGGTGCCGTCCAGAGGAGATAGTCATGGGCCGACAGGTCCGGCCTGGGGGTGAAATAATTCTCAATCTCCGGCGGCGGGAAGACCCGCGACGGTCCCCCGGCGGCTGTGGCCCCCAGCAGCAGCTTTCTCACCCTCTGCGGATGGTCCAGGGCCAGTTGCAGGGCGATCATGCCTCCCATGCTCGCTCCGAAGACATGGGCGCTGTCGATCCCCAGCGCCCCCATCAGCCCGGAGGCGTCATCCGCCATCTGCTTGATGGTGAGGGGGCCAGAGGCCTGGTCGCTCCTTCCCGCTCCACGGTTGTCAAAGAGAACGGTCTGATAGCGCTTTGCCAGCCGCCGGGGCAGGGTCTGGCCCCAGTCGAGGCTGTGGCCGGCCAGACCCATGATCATGACAACAGGCTCTCCCCCGCCCAGGATCTGATAGTACATCTTGATGTCGCCCACTGCAATTCTTCCCGAATTCATGGCAGGCTCAGGGCCGCACTACTGTAAAGATTTTTCGGTGAAGAGAAGGAGATAAAGAAATTAAAGAAATCAAAATAAATAAAGAAAACTAAAATAGATAAGAAGATCAAAATAGAGTCCCAGGGGGATCTTTGACCACAGCTACCGGCCTGCCGTAGAGCTGGGCTATGAGCCACGGATCCGTATCAGTCCCGTAGGAGGACTGAAGATTCTTGGAATCGGTTTTGTTTATGACAATGGGCGTGTAAGAGTTGTAGCTGCTGGGATAGTACCATTGCGGCTCGGTTCCGGGCGGATAGAGGACACCGTTATGAAGGCCGAAGCCCTTTGGTGCATTGCCCCAGTTCCAGAGGCTATTCTGCTCTAGGGTGCTTGCCGGCATCGTGCCGTACTTTTGCAGCCAGGATGTCCCATACTCCGATCCCACATCCTGATAGCCGATCGATGAGCCCGCGGCCATCAATCCCAGAAACAGGCAGAGCACAGCCAGCGATATAGTTTTCATCCAATACCTTGCCATTTCTCTTAGCTAATTAAATTATTGGTCGAATCAATAGCCTACGTGGTTCATCCTCAAAACCTCATAGGTCTGAGCGGCCCGGGAATCGTAGCCGGGTGTCTTTGGCGCTTTGGGAGGCTCTGCTCCCCAGTCGGACAGGTTCTTGGAAGCGTTTTGCAGGTCCTGGAAGAGAATGCCACCATCCTCTCCGCCCAGGGAGACGCCGGAGGCGTTCCGGGAGACATTGATCGACGAATTGGCTGTGGACGTGGAATTGAAACTTGAATTGAGACTGGAATTGTTGGCAAGCTGCCCAAAAAGATCCAGGCCGTCCTTGCCTCCCAGGCTGAAGGTCGGCCTGCCCTCCGCCGCCGTCAACATCAACAGAGCACATAAAACCAGGGCGCTCAGGAGGATGGCAGCCGGCATTGGGCCTGAAATCGATGTCCTCTTTATCATTTCACCCCGTCAGTAAACTTCGCCAAATGCCTCGAAGTAAGCCTTTTCATGCTTGCAGGCCGGGCACTCATCCGGAGCCTCAGTTCCCTCATGCATATATCCGCAATTTCTGCAGCGCCAGACGATCTTCTTCTCCCTCTTGAAGACTGAGCCCTCATCCAGATTCTTCTTCAGGGCGAGAAATCTCCGCTCGTGCCCCTTCTCGGCGGCAGCGATATTGAGCAGCGTGGCGGCGATCTCCGGAAATCCCTCCTTCCTGGCCACCTCGGCAAAGGCCGGATACATCTCAGAGTATTCATGCCTCTCTCCCGCTGCCGAGCCCATCAAATTGGCAGCAGTGCCGGCGATGACCCCCGCCGGAAAGCTTGCCGCGACCATTGCCTCTCCGCCTTCCAGGAGCTTGAATATGACCTTAGCATGCTCTTTTTCATTGTCGGCGGTGTCCAGGAAGATGGCTGCTATCTGCTCAAAGCCCTCCTTTTTAGCCTGGGATCCGAAATAATGGTATCTATTCCTGGCCTGCGATTCCCCGGCAAATGCCGTCATGAGGTTCTTCTCAGTCTCAGTACCCTTAAGGCTCTTCATTTTCAGCATCTCCTGATATTGTCGATTGCCATCTTCTTGTGTTGCCATCCCCTTATGGGCCGCAATCCTTTTAACCGTTTCCGTGGCAAAAAGGGCGAATCCAGGGATAGAAAATCGGCCCAGGTCAAAAAGGCGGTGGCCGAGAATGCGGGTTTGCCATGTGGGACGGATGGATTAGAAGAAGGATCGTATGGTACTTGAAGAATAAAGAGGTAATGGCCTGGCGGACGAAGCGCATCGGCGCATGCACCAGATGCGGCAGATGCTGCAGCCTATGCCTGGCCCATGACAGCAAAAATAAGCGATGCAGAATTTACCGAATACGCCCCAGCATCTGCAAGGCCTTTCCCCTGACGCCGGAGGACGTGGCCAATATCCATACCTGCGGATTCCGTTTTAAGAAATAAGAAATAAGAATTAAGCAAGGATCTCTGGTTCTTTCTTTGAGTTCCTTCTCAGAGTACCTCCACCAGCTCCTCTCGCTTCAGCATATGGACCTCGATCATATGATGAGGATGGTAGCGCATCTTGGCCTCGCGTATGCCCTCCACTCCCATATCGCTCTCCCGGTTGATGTAGGTGAATTTGCCCGCCAGGGTCCGGGCAGTCTCGGCATTCACCGCCCGATAGATTCCCTTGCAGTCCGGCAGCCCCTTTTCAAAGTGGACCAGAGCCGTATCGCTGTTCAGCCCTTCAAATAGGGAGATGGCCCCGATCTTGCCCTCGGCCCTGATGGCCAGCCCCGACAGACCCAGCTCCCGGAAATGAGTGAGGGCATAGTCCACGGCCAGCTTCTCTCCGGCCAGCACCGGGTCGGAGTCGCAGTCCTTCCAGTCACACCACAGCTCCAGAAATTCGGCCACCTCTCCTATATTGCCTTCGCCGATCATCTCCACCTGGGGCTGGCAGGTCTTCTGGAACTTGTTGAGTTGATGGCGAATGGTGAGATACTTTTTGCCGGGCAGCTCCGCCAGGTCTGAGGCCAGATAGACATAATCGAAGTAATTTCTCTCGGCGTAAAATTGCAGTTCGGGATACAGCTCAGAGATCCACTTGAGGCTATCCGGATCGAGGATCACAAAGGGAATATCGTCTTCGCTTTGAGAGGCAAGATGCAGCAGGTCGGCAAGCAGCTCCGGATTTTGGGGGCCGATGGGTGGGCGGTAGCGGGTCTTGCCGGCGATGGTGCTGGAGATGAGCAGGCAGCCATCCAGATAGGCATAACGGTAATGGGCGTAGTTGTTCCAGCAGACCATGTTGGTGAAGGTGTTGTCGCTGTGCAACTGGGGATAAGCGGCGTAGTGCCTGGCAAAGAACTCCCGGTCCATGAGAGAGACGGGCTGAAAAGAGGTGGCGCTAAGCATCACTCTTCCTCCCCGGAGAGGATCATGGGCACATGGCCGGGCATGGGCCGAAATCCCATGGAGCGGTAGAAGTCCTCCTTGCCCGGCTCGGCGATGAGGGCGATCCAGGTCAGCTTATGATTTCGGCATTCCTCCAGTAGCCTCCTTAAGATCATCCTTCCCACCCCGGAGCTTCTCCACTCTTCCAGCACCACAAGATCCTGAACGTATGCGTCCGCCATTCCATCTGATATCACACGCCCCATACCCACAGCCCTGCCGGTAGAAATATCAATCGCCAGGGCGAAGGCAAAGCTGGCCTGCATCAGATCGCCGATCCTGGAGGGGTCCATCTCCTCCGTCCACCATCCTCCGGCACGATAGAGATCTACTATCTGATCTTTTAGCCAGGACCTGGCCAGGATTACTTCAATTCTTTTCTCTTCGTTCATGAGATTTGCAAATCAAAGGTCAAATCAATTCAAATCAAATGTTCAGTCCACCCTTATGAACAGCTTGCCCTCGGCTCCGCAGACCGGGCAGACTCCGGGTGCCTCCTTCTCCACTGTATTTCCGCAGTAGGGGCAGATGTAGTAAGGGAATGACTCCTGCCCGGCTGCGAGGCCCGCCAGCATTTTTTTGTAGAGAACGGAGTGGATCTTCTCCACCTCGTTGGCATAATGAAACGAAGTCTCTGCTGCCTTGTTGGCCTCCAGCCTGGCCGTCTCGATCATCTTGGGATACATCGCCTCCCACTCCTCGTCTTCTCCGGAGATGGCTGCCTGAAGGTTGTCTTTGGTGGACTTGATGGCCTTCAGCGCCCGGAGGTGATTCACAGCGTGGACCTCTTCGGCAGCGGCAGCCGCCCGGAAGAGCCTTGCCGCCTGTGCGAAGCCCTCTTTGTCTGCTTTGGCTGCAAAGGCACTGTACTTGCGATTGGCCTGCGACTCTCCGGCAAATGCCGCTTTTAGATTCTTTTCGGACTCGGACACGATTATTACCTCTCTTTTCTTTCTGGACTCTGATCTTTCTGCTATCTATATCAATCCTGTGCAGGGCACAGAGAACTCACAAAAACTGCATTTTGGTAACATAGCCGATATTTTGCATCCCGCCTCCAGTCGAAATAATGTGATAAGATATATCGACTATCAGCGTAAATCTTAAATATTCTCAACGCATCAGTTCAGCGATAATTCCCCTTTGCGGGAATAATATCTATTGGCATTAAGGAGGCAAAAAAAATGAGCTTGAAGTCGATCTTTATGGGTCTGCTGGCGATAGCCTTGCTTGCGGCTGGAGCCACAGCGCAGGACAGCTCGCTTCGAGTAACCGGCACGGGCTCAGTTCTGACCGATGCCGACACGGTAATAATCGCCGTGAGCGCTGACAATAGCAGCAACAATTCAACCATTGCCCAGCAGGCCAACTCCCGTGTGCTGGCCGCGGCAGAGAAATCCCTGATCTCCGCAGGAGTGAAAAATGAGGAGATGATGAAGGACCGGTCCAGGGGATTCTCTGCTTATCACAGGGTGATCTGCAATACTGCGAACAACACCACATCCTGTCGCGATGTGATCACCAATAAAGTCACAGAGCAGATGCTCATCAGACTGAAGACCACTGACCGGAGCCGGGTCAACCAGACCATAGAAGCAGCAAAATCGGCTGGAGCGGATGCTGCCGTCATAGGGTATGCTTTGAACGATTCGTCCGCGGCCTATGAGCAGGCCAGGAAGAAGGCCCTGGAGAACGCTAAAGCCAAAGCAGAGGACTATGCTTCGGCTATGGGATACAGCCTTGGTGAGGCCGCCTACATCGAGGATGCGGCATACCCGGATATCGATATCGAGGTCGGGCCATCCTACGGCGGGGGCTATTGGAGCTCAGGCTCTCCCTGGGGCATGCACCGCATGTGGAGAAACAGCGGAATGGATGGAATGGACGGGCACGGATCCTGGATGGGCAGACATTCGATGTGGATGGACTCCTGGCCCATGATGGACGGATTTCTGACCGATTACATGGAAGTGGACTACATCCCGGCGGGAAAGGCCAGGGTCACAGCCTATGTAAGCGTGGAGTACAAAGCGATTGCAGCTTAGGCTGTCATCTATTCTTTTATCTTTTGAATTTTTTTCTTTGTGCACCTTTTTGGTTTTTGCCTTTGTGGTGGACGTCGGCAGTCGATTTATCATATCAGGCTGCTGACGACATATTCTCATCCTTCTCAATTATAAATATGCTATCTCCCGCAAATGATTAAAATTTTGAACAAGATAACCTTCCTTTGCTGCCGCGAGATATAATTTTAAGTCAGCAGTCAGCAAGATAAAGGAATCAGTTGCTTCATGCAAGAGAACGGAGTTGGTCAGCCCTAGCCGTACAAATTCCTTTCGAGCAATGGCCTGCCGGCTTTCACAGTAGTGTTCATCAGCAGATCGGATAAAATCGCAAAACACCATAAATATTTTGGTTCTTGCTTGTTCATCTATGTGCCCGATGAGGTTAGATGTTTCAGTTAGTGTATTTGGGGTAACCAAGATTGCTGGTGCATCTGATATAATTCTTATTAGAAGATCAAAGTCCATTTCAGAATAAGCTCGAAGTCGTTTATGCCTGGAGATATATTTCTTGGATGCAGTGCCAACTACCAATAAAAGCAAAAGGTTTGTATCTAGAATCAGTCCTCTGCCGTTCAAGACTCGACCTCATGATTCTTGACAGAGATAACCTTGGCGTTGTCAT
>DAOPZB010000032.1:0-12667 GCA_035353195.1 Methanothrix sp.
TCTCGTAAGCCGCAAAGAAAACCTGAAATAGTGGCGAATCCGCTTACAACTGGAGTGATTTCAAATATGGGCTTTGGTTTATCCGGCGGCTGCAAGAGGGACTGCAAGAGGGCCGCGGCCGGCATGGCAGCGCTCTCTCTTCTCGCATCCGTTTTCCTGAACCTGATAGTAGTCCCGGCCCTGGCCGGCACAGAGACCGGCGAGTTCTGCCCCACCTGTCCCGACTGGACCAACCTGGAGGGCTGGCTCGCCCAGAAGGAGGCCTATGAAAAGGCGCAGCAGAACGGACAGCAAAATGCTGACGCGAGCGGCGGGCAGAGCAGCCAGCCAAACAGCAATTCAGCAGCCTCAGCCGGCGGCTCTGAAGAAAACGGCTACGTCCGGCCGGAGATCCTGGCCGGCGCAGCATCGCTCCTGGGCTCCGCCGGCAGCTCGGTAATTTTGGATGCGCGCTCCCCCAAGGAGTACAGCTCCGGGCACATCCCCGGCGCTCGCAACCTCTACTGGAAGGATCTGCAGCAGAACGGTGGCGATGGCCTCGATCCAGCCGGAGCGGCAGCGGCTCTGGGTCGGGCGGGCGTCAACGCCAGCGACAGCATCGTTATTTACGGCGGCGAGAGCGGGGCCGATGACAGCGCCGCCTTCGTCTTCTGGGCGCTGTCCTACCTGGGCCAAAAGCAGGTCAGCCTGCTGGATGGAGGCATTGAAGCAGCCGAGAAGGCGGGAATTGCTCTGACCCAAAATGCGCCCTCGTCTACGGCAGTAAACCACACCGCCAGCGCAAAGCCCTGGCTTCTCGTCACACCGGAAAATCTAGGGGAGCTTCTCAGCCAGGCAGACGTTAGGATCCTAGATGCCCGCGACTTCTCAGATTACGGGCAGGGCCGTCTGGGCAACAGTTCGATCTGCCTTTCCTCGGAAAAGCTGTACGACAGCTCCGGGATAAGAGACGCCGCCACATTGAAGGACCTATTCGGGCGACGGGTGGAAAAGGATGGGACGGCTATCGTCTACGGCACTCCCCAGGCCTATTCGCTGTTCTTTTCCCTGGAGCTGATGGGCTACAATGCCACGCTGCTGGAAGGCGACTGGTGGCAGGATACGGAATGGGCGGTGAGCAACGTCCGGTAACTACAAAATAGCGAGGAGCCCATTTTTCTCAGTCCCGGAGAAGCGCCCCCGCCGCCTCCCGGATAGCCTGTGCTGATCCGCCCGATGGCCTCCAGCCGAGCCTCTTGATCTTATCGATGGACAGCAGCATGACCCGCACGTCTCCCCTCCAGCCCCGGCCTTGATAGCCGCCTGTGTATCGGTATTTGACGCCTGACAGCCCCATCTGGGCGGCGACGATATCCGCAATCCCCGTCACATCCACGTAGTCCTCCGAGCCGATATTGAAGACGTTGACGGGCTCCTGGGCCTGCTCGCTTTTCACAGAGTGCAGCATGGCAGCCACGCAGTCTTTGACCTCCAGATAGGACTTCTTCTGCCGGCCGGACCCCAGTATCTCCAGCTCAGCTGGACAGTCCCGCAGCTTTCTGATGAAATCGACGATCACGCCGTGCGTGCCCCGCTCGCCCACGATATTGGCAAATCGAAAGAGCCAGGACTGCATATCGAAGGTGTGGCAATAGGAGGAGATGAGGGCCTCGCAGGCCAGCTTCGACGCCCCGTAGAGGGAGATGGGCAGGAGCGGGCCGTAATCTTCCGGAGTGGGCACGACCGTCGCCTCCCCGTAGACTGTGGAGGTGGAGGTGAAGGCGATCCTCTTCACCCGGCTGATTCGCATGGCTTCCAGGAGGCTGTAGGTGGTCAGAACATTCTGCTCCAGGTGAATGCGGGTGTCCTGCTCCCCCAGTTTCACATCGGGATTAGCGGCGAGGTGAAAGACCATATCCTTTCCCTCCAGCGCGACCCGCAGCTCATCCGGATGCAAGAGGTCTCCTTCTATCAGACTGAATTTGCAATTGTCCCTGTGAGCGGCGAGGTGCTCCTTCTTTCCGGAACTAAAGTTGTCCAGGACGGCCACTTCTTTGATGCCGCTCTCCAGGAGCAGCCTATCCACCAGGTGGCTGCCGATAAAGCCCGCCCCGCCTGTTACCAGTACCGATCTCATTTTGCCCATCTTTTTTGAGAAGTGGCTGCTATCACAAAAAGATTTCCCTTGCATGGAACTTGCCGTTCACAGCCCAAAGGCTGACATAACATTTTTATGGTAATCGATCATGCTTAACAGGGGATTGCCATGCAAAAGAGATTTCTTAAGCTATCCATGCTCCTGGTGACGCTGGCCCTGGCTGGCGCTCTCCTTGGAGCAGCAGAGGAGGGGCGGCTGAAGATCGCCACCACCAGCAGCCTTTACGATACCGGCCTATTGGAGCTGATCGTCGACAAATTCTCCGCAGAGGAAAACGCCACTGTTCAGATCCCATCCCACGGCGGAACGGGAATTGCCATCGCCGCCGGCCAGAAGGGAGACGTAGACGTGCTCATCATCCATGACAAGGCCCGGGAGGTCAAGTTCGTGGAGGACGGAGACGGGCTGGAGAGAAGGTGCTTTGCCTACAACTACTTCTACATCGTCGGCCCGGAGAGCGACCCGGCAACCATCAAAGGCCTAAACGCCTCCCAGGCACTCAAGGCCATAATGGAGAAGGGCAAGAATGACTCCGATGACGTTAAGTTCATCACCAGAGGGGACCAGTCCGGAACCCACTCCAAGGAGCAATCCCTCTGGAAGAAGGCGGGCTACAACTACTCGGATGTCAACTCATCCGGCGACTGGTATGTCGATGCCGGCAGCCCCATGGGCGCCACGCTGATGATGGCCAGCGAAAAGTCTGCCTACACTCTTACCGACATGTCCACGTTCATGGCCTTCAAGTCCAACCTGACCCTCGTGCCCCTCATCGAAGGGGGAGATGAGCTTCTCAACGTCTACACTGCCATAGCCCTCAATCCTGTCAAGCATCCGGGGGTAAACTGCGAGATGGCCAATAAGTTCATCGATTACCTGGTGTCCGACGAAGGCCAGGAGATCATAGCCACCTACGGTGAGGAAAAATACGGAAAGCCACTCTTCTTCCAGGGCAAGGACAACTGCGACATAATGGGCTGCTCACCTGAGGAGTGCGTGACGCCCACCAGCGCCGGGCTGTGCAGCGACAGCTTCGTCCAGAATGCCGGCGCCGCCCAGGCGGCCTGAGACTGGAGTTGAGAGTTGATCCCAGGAAGAATCTGAAAAAGTGAAAAAAATAGAGACATAGACGAGAGGAAGAGACGAGAGGAAGAAGCGAGAAGAAGAGAGAAGGATAGGAGGACTGCTTGGAGGAGATCTGGAACGGATTGGTGAGGGCTGTTGAGCTCATCGTCACCCTCAATCCTGAGGTCATGGGCATCACCATCAGATCTCTTTCCATCTCATTTGTCTCTGTGCTCATTGCTGCCGCCATCAACATTCCTCTGGGCGGCCTGATTGAGTTCAGGAATTTTCGGGGCAAGGGGGCAGTGGTCAATCTGATTCAGACCCTCTACGGCCTGCCCACTGTCACAGTGGGCCTCTTTGTCTTTCTGCTCCTCTCCCGCTCCGGCCCCCTGGGAGGCCTGCAGTTCCTCTACACCCCCACGGGAATGGTCATCGGCCAGATGATACTGATCTCTCCCATACTGATCGGCCTGACGATATCCGCCCTGAAGGGAATCAGCCCCAGCATCAGGGACACGGCGGTCTCTTTAGGAGCCAGCCAATGGCAGGTCATACTGACGGTGATAAAGGAGGCGAGGCATGCCGTGATCGCCGCCATCCTCATAGCCTTCGGCAGAGCCATATCCGAGGTCGGAGTGGCCATGATGATCGGCGGAAACATCCGGGGCTACACCCGGGTCCTGACCACATCCATCGCCCTTCAGACCTCCATGGGAAACCTGGAGATGTCCATGGCCCTGGGGATCATACTGATATGCATATCGATGCTGTTGAACCTGGCATTGAGCAGGTTTCAGGGAAGATAGCATGGCGCTTTTGAGTGTGACGGGACTGGGGAAAAGCTGCGGCCGGGCGGAGATTCTGAAGGGAATCGACCTGTCTGTCGAGCGGGGGGAGGTTCTGGGGCTTATCGGTCCCACGGGCTCAGGAAAGACCACGCTGCTCAGGCTGATCAACCTCCTCGATGAGCCCTCCTGCGGATGCATCGAGTTTGATGGCCGGACTGTTTCAGGCCTTCCGGAGAAGGAGATGCTGGCAGCCCGGCGGAGGATGGGGATGGTCTTTCAAAAGCCGGTCATGTTCAGTGCCAGCGTCCAGGACAACGTCTCCTACGGGCTGAGGGTGAGAGGGGCTCGCCGGCGGGCGGATGGGGGCAGGGCGGAGATAGAGGAGAGGGTGAGGTTGGTGCTGGAGGCGGTTGGGCTGGAAGGATGCGAGAGGAGGGACGCGAGCACCCTCTCCGGCGGGGAGATGCAGAGGATCGCCCTGGCCCGGGCCCTCATCATCCAGCCGGAGCTGCTCCTCTTAGACGAGCCGACGGCCAATCTGGACCCCAGGAGCGCCGACTCCATCGACCGGCTGCTGGAGAGGCTGGCAGGCAGCGGACTGTTCCTGGGCGAAAGTGATGGAGAAAATCGGAATAGTGGAGATAGTGGGGAAGATAACCTGGCGGGCAGGCCGTCGGGCACAGCCCACAGGCCTGCGGTGATCCTGGCCACCCACAACATGAGGCAATGCAGGAGGCTGGCGGGGAGGGTGGCGGTGCTACAGGCCGGCAGGCTGGCCGCCATCGGCTGCACTGAGGAGATATTCAGGGAAAGAGATGGATTTATCTTCCATGACTTCCTCTGATAGGCAGGATAAGATGTCTACCGAAAGGCGCAATGAAGAAAGCAACGAAGAAGGCAATGAAGATCGTGAAGATGAAAGCAAAGAACATGGCGAAGAAGAGGAGCCCGAGCCTCTGGATTCGTTTATCACCGCCAGGCAGATCAGGGTGCTGCAGATGCGCCTGGCCGGCCTGTCCCAGCAGGAGGTGGCGGATAGCCTGGGCACCACCCGCTCCAATATCAGCATCCTGGAGAAGAGGGCCCATCAGAACATAGCCAGGGCCAGGCGCACCCTGGAGCAGTGGATGATGCTGCAAGCGCCGATCTCCCTGGAGGCAAAAGCGGGGACGGATGTATTTGAGCTTCCGGCCATGATCTTTGCCGCCGCAGACCAAAAGCATATGCGTCTTCCGGTTACGTCTCTGGATATTGTGGTGCAACTGCGCAGGAAGGCCCCCCGGCTATTTTACAAAAGGGTGCTGCTCCAGGACGCGCGCATCTTTGCGACGGAGGAGGGCGAGTTGCTGGTGGAGGGGCTGGGAGAAGGAGAGGGGGAAAGCCGGCGGAAGAGCGAGGCGACGGAGGAAAAGAGTGCGTAGACCTGAAAAGAATAAGACCATTAAGTGCCTCTTCTTTTTGTATTCGGTTTTTCCGTCGCCGACCATGAGGTCGATATAGCAGGAATTTCAAGGCTCTTCACTATTTATGGGGGGTAATTGGAGCTTCCATCTCTGTGTGGTACGAAAATGCCATCTTTGTGAGTTCTTTGTGCGCCATGGATAGGGCGACAGGGATTGAAACGATCCATGACTAGACCATTTTCATGCCCGCGGATCAACTATCCTGGGCCTGGTCGCAGTCTCGACATTGACAAGCCTTTTATCTTCCCAGACAGATCTACCGCCATGCCATCCCTTTCCATCCGCGCCGGCGGCCTGGATCTGAAAAATCCCCTGCTTTTGGCAGCCGGCATTCTGGGCACCACCGGTGCCTCCCTGCGGCGGGCGGCAGCCTCCGGGGCAGGCGGCGTGGTCACCAAGTCGCTGGGCTCCGCCCCCCGGGAGGGCCACCCCGGCCCGACCATTGTGCCCGTTGAATGCGGCCTGCTCAATGCCATGGGGCTTCCCAATCCCTCTTATCGCGGCTTTCAGGAGGAGATCGACTCTGCCCGGGCGGGCGGGGTTCCCGTCATCGCCAGCATCTTCGGCTCCTCTGCCGCCGAGTTCGCCCAGATCGCCCGCGGCCTGAAAGCCGACGCCTTCGAGCTGAACCTCTCCTGTCCTCATGCCGAGAATTACGGCTCAGAGCTGGGCCGCTATCCCGACCTGGTGGAGTCGGTCACGGGAGCTGTCAAGGCCGCCTCCGACGTGCCGATCTGGGTCAAGCTGACCCCGAACACGGCAGACATACTGGAGCTGGGCCTCGCCGCCCAGAGGGGCGGGGCCGATGCCGTGGTGGCCATCAACACCCTGAAGGCTATGGCCATTGACATCGAATCAGGCTATCCCATCCTGGGCAACCGCTTCGGCGGCCTCTCCGGCCCGGCGGTAAAGCCGGTGGCGGTGCGCTGCGTCTACGAGCTGGCGGCAAGGCTGGAGATCCCGGTGATCGGCGTGGGCGGAATCACCACCTGGGAGGACGCCGTGGAGATGATGATGGCCGGAGCCTCGGCATTGCAAGTGGGCACAGCCCTCCTCAGAGGCTACGGGGTATTCGAAGAGATCTGCACGGGCCTGGCCCGCTACCTGGAAAGAAAGTCCATGACCATCGATGACCTGGTCGGCCTGGCATCGAGGAGGCTCTCATGAAGCCCATCGACTGCACCATCACCGAGGTGCGCTCCGAGGCTCCTCTCATCCGGACCTACCGGCTGGACAAAGACCTAGATCCTGCTCCCGGCCAGTACCTCATGCTCTGGATTCGGGGGGTGGACGAAATCCCCATGAGCTTCTCCAGCCCGGATACCATCACTGTGCAGTCCGTGGGCGAGGCTACCGCCGCCCTCTTCAAGATGGGGGCAGGGCGGAGCGTGGGCGTCCGGGGCCCTCTCGGAAACGGCTTTGTGCTGCGGGGAAAGAGGATTCTGCTCATCGGGGGAGGAGTGGGCACGGCACCTCTGGCCTTCCTGGGCGAACAGGCCCGGCGGGCGGAGATCAGCGTCGCCTCCCTGATAGGCTTCCGCTCCCAAGGTGACATCATCTTTCAGGAGAGGTTTGAGAGCATCAGCGATATAGATACCATAATTACCACCGATGACGGCTCGGCGGGCATACCCGGCCATGTCTCAGCAGGCCTCGCCCACCTGGACATAGAGTCCTTCGACCAGATCTACCTCTGCGGCCCGGAGGTGATGATGTGGGACATAATCTCCCGGTTGAGGGAGCACGCCGACCGGATCCAGGCCTGCATCAACCGTTACTTCAAATGCGCTGCGGGAGTCTGCGGCTCCTGCTGCCTGGACCCGGAGGGCCTGCGGATCTGCGTGGAGGGTCCGGTGATCCAGGCGAACAGGCTGCTGGAAGGAGAATTCGGCAGATACAGGCGGGACGGCTCAGGCAGCAAAGGCCCCTGCAAGGGATAAAGGCAGGGATCAGATCATACCAATAGAAGTGATGGCAAATGATAGCTCGATTCATTAAGGATGGAGAGGTCCGGGGAGGATCGTACAGCGAAGAGCACGGCATGGTCTCTGGAGGCCAGGTGCTGGCCTTATCGGAGGTTGAGCTGCTGGCCCCCTGCCGGCCCAGCAAGATCGTCTGCGTGGGCCTCAATTATGTCAAGCACGCCCAGGAGCTGAAGATGGCTCTCCCCGAGGAGCCCATACTCTTTCTAAAGCCGCCCACCTCCGCCTTGGCTCCGGGCGGCAAGATCGTCTATCCCCCCTCCTGCCGACAGCTCGACTACGAGGGGGAGCTGGCAGCAGTCATAGGAAAGCGCTGCAAGGATGTGCCGGCAGATGAAGCTGAGAAGTACATTCTGGGCTACACCTGCATGAACGATGTGACCGCCCGTGACCTGCAGAGGAAGGACGGCCAGTGGACCCGCGCCAAGAGCTTCGACACATTTGCCCCCTTCGGCCCCTGGATCGGAAAGATCGATCCCCTGGATGTGGACATCCGGACCCGGCTCAATGGAAAGGTGGTGCAGGACTCCAATACATCCGACCTGATATTCGATGTGCCCCACCTGGTGCAGTTCATAAGCTCGGTGATGACCCTGGAGCCGGGGGATGTCATAGCCACGGGGACGCCCCCCGGCGTGGGTCCCATGCAAAGGGGAGACACAGTTGAAGTGGAGATCGAGGGGATCGGGATTCTTAGAAACTCTGTGATATGATCCGAAAAAATAAATTCGACAATACCCGCATCAGAGTATCTTCAGGCCATCGTTATCGACCTTTGTCTCAATGGCGATCTCCAGGCCCAGAGGCTTGACGATCTCTTCCATCTGTTCGCGGCTCTTGCTGGTTACAATGGCGATGGAGGGGCCCACGGAGCTCATGCCCACAAACTCCAGGCCGCTCTCCCGCAATAGGCTCATCAGCCGATAGATCTCAAAGCCGTGGTGCTCAACCTCTGCCCTCTTCGATCCTCGGAACTCGATCTCCCAGATGATGTCTCCGATCTTCTCTGTGTCCCCCCTCTCCAGGGCGGGGATGAGGTCCATGAGAATGAGATAGGCTTTCAGCTCACGATCCTGATAATCCAGATTTCTGGCCCGGTTCATGAGCAGGTCGAACTCCGCCCTTCCTGCCGAAGAGACGACTGTGGGCGGAATGGTGATGAAGACATTCTTTCCCTCGGCAAAGCGGTGGCGGTAAACCAGAGAGAGTTCGTCTCCGGTCACGACCATTCCTCCGTAAGTGGCAGCCGCCGGCCCGACGGCGGTCTCAAAGCCGTTTGTCACCCTGCCGTCCTCGGTCTCCTCCACATAGTTATGGCCGATGAGCAGCCTGATCTGCTCGGAGTTCAGGGGCGATCCCAGGGCGGTGTTCATGGCATGGCCTAAAGCCAGCAGCACCGATCCAGTGGAGCCCAGGCCGACATGCTTTTTCTCGTGGTCGCGAATGGCGATGCGAAATCCTCCGCCGTAGCCCACTGTCTTCTTGAAGACCTCGGCGAAATGGCGGATGATGGGCTCACGGGAATAATCGATATCAAGGCCTGAGGGCGTGCACTGCACCTCTGCCCAGCAGTAGATCTGCAGGGCAAAGCCCACCCCTCCTCCGCCCGGACGGTTGGGGGCAAACCGGTTCATGTCCAGGACGGTCAGATGAATGCGGGCCGGTGCCCTGACGGTTATCTTTCCAGAGGCCTGGACCAGATTGTATTCCTTTTCAAATCCGAGGGTGTGGATGCACTCTCCGGGGCGAAAGGGCTGGAATTCGTACTCCACCAGGTCCAGGTCCCCTCCTCGTATCTTCATTTTAACCATATTTCTCATCCACCACTGTAAAATCATCAACGTCAATGACCTGGTCGGAAGGCCTGTTGCCGCCCTGCCCCCGGTCCTTATGTTCGCCCTGTTGGCCCTGTTCGCCCTTCATGGCCGCCCAGAGAAGAGCTGCCAGGGCAGAGAGGGCCAGGGCTCCGGAGGACGACAGTCCCACCCGTTTAGCATATTTGAGCAGCAACAGCTCCGCTGCTCCCTTGAATATGTTCTTAGACAGTCCCGCACTGCTGCCCGGCTTGCCGGTTAATAGGCCGCTGAAAAATCTCATTGTCCTGGCCTGAGTTGACGGTCGCGCGATCCAGCTTGCGAGCCCAGTGAGCCCTGCCAGCAGGGCAGATCTGGTCGTGCGGCTGAGCAGGGCGGCGCCAAGAGCGCCTTTGACGAGCTTGAGCAGCACTGCCACCTCACTCCTCCATGATGAATCTCTCCGGCCAGAGCATCTTCTCCCGGCTCCTCTCCCGGATCATCTCCTCGGCTTCCGGAATGCTGATGCCGAAGACCTCGGCCAGGATCTCCCGGGCAGCGGAGAGCTGCTTGTCTATCAGATCTTTGCCGCCCGTTCGCGAGCCTTCCGCGCCGAAAGCGGCCTTATCTCTGATGGTTGGCATAATCAAAATAATCAACATGCAAATTTAAGTACTTTGCTGAGAAAGATGGGCGGAAAAAATGAACAGCAGATCCAATAGCAAATGGACTTGACGGGATTCGAACCCGTGGCCTCCGCCTTGCGAAGGCGGCGATCTACCACTGATCTACAAGCCCTTTTTTTCGCAAAACAAAAGATGGTTCAGAGGAGGCCTACCTCTTCCACCTCAACAGACTCCACGCCGGCAACTCCGCCGATGGCGGTCTCTATCTCGTCCGGGCTTCTGCCTCCCTTATCGTCCATGATGGTCACCACGATCAGGGCTTTGAGGCCGAAGGCTATGGGCATCTCCTGGATAGTGTACAGCCGGGCGAAGGACGGGATTACCTTCTTGATGTCCTCAGCCAGCTTCTTGAGATCCAGTTCGGCGCTCTCCGGCATTACCTTCATTCTAACGGCTGCGTCTCCCATCTCTCTCACCTATGGTCCTGAGAAGCCGCAGGCTTTGCAGGTATAAACGTTGCTCTGTTTTTTACAGCGGTTGCATCTGGCGATCACGGTTCCGCAGCTCGGACAGGGAAACCTGGTCCCGCCCACGCCGGTCAGCATGATGCCACATGATATGCATTTCTCTGGCATTTCTTCCTTCATATTATCTCCTCCCTGGTTGATGTATCTCCAATTATAAACCTTCCCATAGATCCTCCCATCTGTCAGCCTTTGACGACCGTGCCGCCTTCGCCCCGCTTCAGGGAAAGGATGAACTTTTGGGGATCGGATCCGTTTAAAATCCAGATGTTTGAGCCTTGCAGCCTGCTGCATAAAAGCCTGACTGTCCCCTGATCCAGGCAGCTTTCCACTCCCAGCAGGCGTGCGGCAGAGATCTCTCTTTCGGCCTTTTCCGTGAGAAATATGCCGTCGACGTCGGTAGCCTTGATGAGGGGCGCGCGGAGCCTGGCCGCCACCAGCGCCGCCACGGCGTCGGAGGTGCAGTCCCAATTGTGCTCGATGCCGAAGTCATCCCGGAGCAGGGCCTGGTATGGCAGGAGTATGCGCATGCCCGCGCAGCCGCCCCCAGCCGGCAGGTGGACGGCATCAGTTATCAGTTCAATTGTCTTTTCGGTTGTCGGCTCAGTGGTCAGTTCAGTTGTCAGGGCTGCGCCGGTGCCGTCTGCCAGGAAGCGGGCATACTGCTCCATGGCCAGCACTGCCATCCAGTGCGCGGCCTCCTGGGAGAGGCTGCCGCGCGAATAGATCTCCCGGACTAAGTCGGCCATAGGGCCGCCCCCCGGCACCACCAGAAAGCTGTATCCTTCGCCCTTTAAAGCGACGAGAGAGCGCACCAGGTCTCTGGCAGTGGCCATCAGGCTTCCGCCTACTTTCAGGACATAAAAGGGCATGGATTTGAGAAGGCAGGGCCTGGTAAATGATTTTATGCCAAAGGCCGATTGGATGTAGGGTAGGGAGGGATTTACACTAATCGACCTTTGACGAAAATCCGTCCGTCTTCAGACGTAGATAAGGCTTTTGGTTGCGAAAGGAAAATTCCCATCTATGGATACGCAGGAGCAAACGACAAGCGGGCTGGCCAGCAGGCCTGCCAGGCCCCCAATATCGACGCCCCTTCTGGCGGCTGATGCGGTAATTCTCTATCAGGGAGGGATAGTTCTCATCAGGCGGTACAATCCGCCCTTTCAGGGCTGCTATGCCCTGCCGGGGGGCTTTGTGGAGGTGGGGGAGACGGTGGAGGCGGCCGCCGTCCGGGAGGCGCGCGAGGAGACTGGGCTTGAGATCGAGCTTGCAGGGCTCATTGGAATCTACTCCGATCCGGCTCGCGATCCCCGGGGGCACGTCGTCTCCGCTGCCTTCCTGGCCCGGCCTGCGGCGGGCAGCGGCGGGCTGGCAGCCGGATCGGATGCGGCAAGCTCCGGGGTTTTCGCCACCGAAAGCCTGCCGCCCCTGGCATTCGACCATGAGAGGATCATCGCTGATGCTCTGTCTCTGCTCGCCCGGCTGCAGAAGGACGGATCTGCGATTTGAGTTCTTTGTGCGTGCTTTGTGCCCTTTGTGCCCTTTGTGTTCTTTGTGGTCATCGTAACTCTGCTGTCAGTTAATAATAGCCAGAATACTTAACCACAAAGAGCACAAAGCTCACAAAGGACGCACAAAGCGAGGATTTCAGACTCGTCGTCATCTGAGGCCAAAGGCGCGGCCGGTTATCATCAAATTAAAGTATATTGATTGGAATTAGCTGTCTTCACCTGAACAGGGAGGTGTCCGGGCAATGCTTTTCCCGGCTGCTTTCCGCTTGAGGCCTTGCGGGCTATGGGAGATGCTTTGGGAGATGTTTCATGGAAGAGATCAGAGAGCTCATTGAAAAGTATGCGCTGCAGAATGCCGTGAAGTACAACGCCGCGCCCAATGCCGGTGCGGTCATGGGCAAGCTCATGGGAGAGCATCCTGAGCTTCGAGCCCGGGCCAAGGAGGTTTCGCCCCTGGTAAAGGAAGTGCTCTTGCAGGTCGAAAAGAGCAGCCCGGAGGAGTGGAACAGCAGGCTGCAGGCCATTGCCCCCGAACTTTTGACTGAGCTGTCCGAGAAGAAGGAGCCCGACAAGGGCCTGCCCGCCCTGGACGGGGCCGAGAAGGGCGTGGTCATGCGCTTTGCCCCCAATCCCAATGGGCCGCCCACCCTGGGCAGCGCGCGGGGCATCATCGTCAACTCCGAGTATGTGAAGAAGTACGGCGGCAAGTTCATCATCCGCTTTGACGACACCGACCCGGTCAAGAAGCGGCCCATGCCTGAGGCCTACGGCT
>DAOPZB010000033.1:0-12305 GCA_035353195.1 Methanothrix sp.
GTCGAAATGGGAATTTGCTGGGGATGCATATGAACTCGTACCTCATCCCCTGATGACGCTGCAGCCCATCTCCTTCTCCCTGCCCCGGTTGCCTCCGTTGGTCTTGGTTATGAAGTAGGTGTATCCTTTGAGGGTGCGATTGAGCTGGGACTCGATCTGCTCTAACTCCTTTTTGGGAATGGACAGGTGCTTGTCCACGCAGCGGTCCATGATCTCCCAGATGTAGTCCTTGGTCTCATAGTTGAAGAAGTCCAGGAGCTTTCTGCAGGTGTCGCCCTCCACCTTCTGGCAGATATACCAGTCTCCCTGATCGGCCATGACGTGCACCTCATGGGCACAGCCCAGCAGATTGTGAAAGTCTCCCAGGGTGTCCTGATAGGCTCCGAGCAGGAATATTCCCAGGTAATAGTCCTCGTTCTCCATGAGGGTGTGCATATCCAGGTACTCCACACCCTCGCTGTCCCCGGCATAGCGTTTGATCTCGCCGTCCGAGTCGCAGGTGATGTCCACAATCCTGCCCCTCTCGCAGGGCATCTCATTCAAGCGGTGCAGGGGAATGGTGGGGAAGATCTGCTCCACACCCCACATATCGGGAACAGACTGAAAGAGGGAGAAGTTGCCGATGTACTTCTGGGAGACGAGCTTCTTCAGCTCCAGAAATTCGTCTGAATCATCCTCCGCCTGCTTGGCCAGGAAGGCCGCCTTCTTGCAGACCATCCAAAAGAGCGTCTCACCCTTGGCCCGCTCTTCAAGGCCTATGTTTCCCAGGTTGAAGGAGTCGTACAGCTCGTCCCTGTACTGGAGAGCATCGTGATAATGCTCCTTGTAATTGTCTGTGTTGATCTCCTTGAAGGCGCTGCATAGGTCGTCGATCTGGATGGGGTCCTCCTCTTTGGCCGGTCGGAGCAGCGAGTCCTTGGCATTCTTCTTGCCTATGGTCTTGAAGATGAGCATGCTGTGATAGGCGGCGATGGCCCTGCCGCTCTCCGAGACGATGGTGGGACATGGCACATCCTCATCCTCGCAGATCTTCTGCACGGTGTAGACCACGTCATTAGCGTACTCGCGCAGGGTGTAGTTGGCGCTGGAGGGGGTGGCGGTGTTGGAGCCGTTGTAGTCCACTGACAGGCCGCCCCCCACATTGAGATATTCGATATTGGCCATCTTGCGGGCCTTGGCATAGATTCGGGCCGCCTCATTCATGGCATTCTTGATGGTGCGAATGTCGGTGATCTGCGAGCCGATGTGAAAATGAATCATCTTCAGGCTGTCGATCAGGCCTCTCTCGGAGAGCAGCCGTAATAGCTCCAGGGCTTCGCTGGTGGACAGGCCGAACTTGGCGGACTCTCCGCCAGACTCCACCCAGCGGCCTGAGCCGCGGGAGAAGAGCTTGACCCGCATCCCGACGCGGGGCACAATGTGCATCTCCTCGGCGTACTTGAGGATGTCATGGATCTCTTCAAACAGGTCCACAACAATGACGATATTATTAACATTATGAATGCTCAGGGCCAGGCGGAGATAGTCCTCATCCTTGTAGCCGTTGCAGATGAGCAGAGCCTCGCGGGGCAGCCCCAGGGATAGGGCGGCAAGAAGCTCCGCCTTGGTGCCAACTTCGAGGCCGATCCCGTATTTGGCACCATACTTGATGATGTACTCGATTACCTCTTTTCTCTGATTGACCTTCATGGGGAAGATGGGCTGGTAGGTGCCCTTGTAGGAGAACTCTTCAATTGAGCCGAGAAATGCGCCGGTGATCTCATTGATCCTATCCTCCAGGATCTGGGGAAAGCGCAGGAGCACAGGAAACTCCAGGTCCTTTGACTTCTCAATCTCCTCGATGAGGTCCATGATATCCACGCACTGACCCCGGTCCTTGTTGGGAGCTATTACGATGTTTCCTTTGTCATTTATAGAAAAGTAGCCGTTGCCCCAATTCTCTATGCCGTAGAGATCCAGAGAATCCTCCGCCTTCCACATATCAGATATCACTCATCCTTCTCCATGAAACCTGCCCCCGTGAGTCAGCATCGAACTTCCCCTAAGTGACCGTTTTGGTATATAAAGCTAGTCAGAGAATAATCTTTATCAGTCACCAGGCCATTGTCCCGGAGAACTAGGAAGTGGATGACATGGATCACGCTCATGATTTTGTCTGCAATGGCGATAGGACGAGGACGACGATACCCATGAAAGCGCGGGGTGTCGCCGACCTGGTGGAGGATATGGGCAGGATGGGCTTTCAGGGCGGTCAGCTCGGCACGTCCCTGCGCATCTGGAAGAGGATGCTGGAAGAGGATGTGACGGTCTTCCTGGGTCTCGCCGGGGCCATGGTTCCGGCGGGCCTGGGCGAGTTCATAGCCTACCTCATCCGGGAGAGGAAGGTGGACTGCCTGGTGAGCACCGGGGCCAACCTGTTTCACGACCTTTGCGAGGGGCTGGGGATAGTGCACTACCAGGGCAGCGCCTGTGCCGACGACGCCTACCTCAACGAGTGCAAGATCGACAGGATCTACGATGTCTTCGTGTCCGAGATTGAGCTGCACAAGGCCGACAATCACATCTCAAAATTTGTGAAGGGCCTGGACCAGCAGAGGCGCTACTCCTCCCGCGAGCTGATGTACCTCGTGGGAGAGGGCCTTCCTGAGACCACCATCCTCGGCGCGGCCCATAAGGCAGGCGTCCCCGTATTCGTCCCCGCCCTGGCAGACAGCTCCTGGGGGATCGGCATGGTCATGGCCCTGCGCGAAGGCTGCAAAGTCATGGTGGACGGCATCAAGGATGTAGACGAGATCACCAGCATGGTGGAAAAGTCCGCCCAAACTGGGGTAATCTACATCGGGGGCGGAGTTCCCAAGAATTTCATCCAGCAGACGGAGGTCATAGCCGAGTTGATCGGCAACTACTCGGGAGGGCACAGCTTCGCCATCCAGTACACCACCGACGCGCCCCACTGGGGAGGGCTTTCGGGATGCACATTCGAAGAGGCCGTCTCCTGGGGCAAGGTCAAGAAGGAGGCCAGCCGGGTGCAGGTCTTCTCGGATGCCACCATCTCCGTGCCCCTGGTGGTCCAGGCCCTGCGGGAGTCGGGCTGCCGGAGAAAGAGCGTTCCCGCATTCGACTGGACGGCGGAGGGGCTGCGGGTCAGATACGAATAGAATTGACTGTGCCGTCCGGCACTCCTTCAAGGGGATCGGCAGGCTGGCGGCAGAGGATTCTCCTTCTCTTTTTTGGCTCTTCTCTTTGGGTTCCTCGCCATTTTATGTGGGTGATGAAGCGGTTCTTTGTCTCTGTGCAGCACGAAAATGCCAACAAAGGGTCAATTTTAATTAAATTTTTGCAAAAGTTACTTATACTGGCAGGCGGCAATACCTATTACTTAAGTAAAATATGGAGGATGATTATGGACATTGTGCATAAGCTCAGGATTCCCTGGGCGATCTTCAGGATGACATTTCTAATGGCATTGCTCCTGGCGGTGGCATCCGGCAGCCAGGAGCCATGCGATGAGGCGAACGGGAGCTGCCAAGAGGTTTGGAGCCTGGGAGAGGATATCGATGACGTCTCTGCTCCTGCCTGGGAAGGGATTTCCTTTGACATTGCCGTCGACCAGGGCGAAACCGGCCCGGCCAGGGTCTCCTTCGATTATCTGAATCCGAATCAGTCCTCTGAAGCCCCGACGCAGAAGGTGATAGCAGTCAATGATACTGCAAAGGAGATCGAGATCGCTGCAAACGATGTCGATAACATTCGGCTCAACTACACGATTATCAGCCTGCCCGGCCACGGAAGTGTAACAGCAAGCGGCCCGCTCATCACCTACCTGCCCGAACAGGGCTATGTGGGCAGCGACTCGATGGTCATGGGCGTTTATAATGAGACGGGCTTTTTGCAGAATGTCACCATCGCAATCGATGTGCTCTCCGTCTACCATCCGCCTTCTGTGAGGATCAGAAGCCCCATGAGCGGAGAGATCTTCACGGCCTATCCCGGCGAGACCGAGGCTCTTGTGCCCATCCGCGCCACCTCCACCGGAGCCGTTACGGGAATAGTGTTCTATGACGGCCTGACGCCGCTTGAAAACGGCGATATTCAGCCCTGCGAAAATGGCGCAGCCAACTGTGCTGTCACCTATGTCGCCTCTCTGGGCATAGGCCCCCATTACCTGACAGCCCGGGCCACAGACTCCCTGGGAAAGAGCTGCGTGTCCACCCAGGTGGCCATCATGGTCAATCCTGCCGAGCCCCAGGTGGAGATCACAAGCCCCCTGGCAGGCCAGATCTTCTCCACTCCTGCCGAAATCACCATCTCGGCTGATGTCACTGACAGCCGCCGCGTAAAGAGCGTGGAGTTCTTCGCGAATGGTAAGAGCCTGGGAGAGGCTCTGGAGTCACAGTCGCCCTATAGCTTCGACTGGAGCGACATTGCTCCCGGCGTATACAAACTGGTGGCCAAAGCTACGGACAGGGATGGTTCTGCCTATTCCGAGCCGGTCATGATTGTGGTGGTCCCGCCAAAGCCCCTCAGCAAGTCCAATCTGGCCATAACCATGAGCGCCTCGCCCAGTCCCGCTCCCGCCGGAGGGCTGCTCAATTATGTGATCACAGTGACCAACCGGGGTCCTGACAGCGCCAGCGGCGTCTTTGTAGAAGATGACCTGCCGGCGGAGCTGAAGTTTGTCTCTCAGGTGGCCAGCTCTGGAAAGTTCAATAAAGCCACCGGCCTTTGGAACGTGGGAAATATGGCCAAATACAGCAGCGCCAATCTGGTGATCACAGTCAGAGCACCGGTGCAGCCCCTCGCTGGGCAGATTTACAATACGGCGTACGTCTACGGCTCGCAGACCGATCCGGACAACTCAAATAACCACGCCACCACGTATATAAAAATTAAGTCGAAGGGGGCAGGACAAGAAGGGACCAATTCCACTCAGGCCGTGGCCTGAGCCCTTCCTGTTTTCCCCTTTTTTTTGGCACTCTACAGACCGGTGGCGCTGGCCAGTTCCATGCTCTGGCTTCTGTCCTGATTTCCTTCAACCAGGAGCACAATATTGCCCACATTCCACAGATAGAGGAACCTTATCTCTCCGTCTCCGTTGATGTCCTTGATCTCCAGAGTCTGATGGCCGTTGATGGTGGCATTTCCGAATATGGGCAGGCCTCTCTTCAGGAGGCTGTCATACTGGGATTTGAAGTTGGAGATGGCGGCCAGGGCGTGATCTTCATCGGACAGCACGATATGGGTGATCTTGGCGTCCCTGCTATCGTAGGTCTGATCGTCGCTCTTCCACTTGTAAATGCCCACGGTTACATTGGCGGGACCAATATCCTCAGTGGTATTTCCGGTGCCGTAGAAGTCCTTGATGTACAGGGTCATGTTCACCCGGGGGTCGTTCTCCGGAAGAGCCGCCAGGAGCTTGAAGCCATCGGGAAGGTTCTCCCTGGGAACTGAGTAGCTAGCACTGGATGCCGATCCACCGGAGGACTGCTCCAGGCAGCCGGCGCTACATACCAGCAGCAGTGATAACAATACCATGCAAATGATGCTCTTGTATCTCATATCCGTCTGCATCCTCCTTTCAAGGCCATAAGCTTTGTGAGCCCGTCAGCCTCTTTCCGCCTTCCTGGCGGTCCTGTGCCTCAAGTAGCTCTCATACCCCTTGCGGGATAGACCGTCCGCCTCTTCGTTCTCCTCGCGCGGCACCCACACAAAGCTGACATCTCTGCCCTCCAGCATCTTCCTGATCTCAGGGACGTACTTCCTGGATGTGGCCGATGAGATCCTGTACTCGCCTTTCATCTGCTTGATCACCAGCTCCGAGTCGCCTTTGATGACGATCCTGTCGTCTATCCCCTCGTCTATCAGCCATGCTGCCGCGGCCTTCAGCCCCTCGTATTCGGCCACGTTGTTGGTCATGCCCCGGCCCTCGCCCACGCCCCCAAATCCCCGCCAGATGGGCACTCCGTCCCGATAGACAGCGTAGCCGTAGGCTGCCACGCCCCCCGGATTTTTAGGATAGCAGAGGCCGTCGAAGTGAATGGTGATCATAGCGGATATTTTATTGGATTTTGATATAAAAATTTTGGGCTATTCATTTCAAATCGTTATGGAATAGCTTTAAACCCAGGCAAGTGGCAATGTAATTGATTAAAAGAAAATCCCAACCCCAGCAGAAGTCCGAGGTTTCCGAGATTATGAAGGTCGCTGTCATTGGTGGAGGCATAGCCGGAGCAGAGCTGATTAGAGTGGCCTCGCCCTGCCCCCTGGAGTTTTCCCTGATCGAGCCCAAGAAGCAGGTAGAGATGCAGGCCCTCTATCCGGAATACCTGGGCGGCGTGGCCCGGCTGCAGGAGCTGGCCGCGCCCCTCAAGCCGTTCTGCGAAAAGGTTGGGGCCACCCACATTCAGGAGAGGGCGCTGCGCTTCGAGGGCAGCACCGTCATCTGTGAGAGGTCTGAAGTGGACTTCGACTACGCGGTCATCGCCACGGGAGCCGCCCAGAACTACTTCGGCATCCGGGGAATCGAGAATACCTTCTCCATCAACACCCTGGAGGAGACGAAAAAGGCGCGCCGCTTCGTAGAGGACAGCTATCCGGAGAGGATCATGATCATGGGGTCGGGGCTGACCGGAGTGGAGGCGGCATCCATCCTGGCGGAGAGCCTGGACGCCAGCATCTACATTGTCGAAGCCAGGGAGCGGGTCCTGCCCCAGTTCTCCCCCCAGACATCGGAGCTGGTGGAAAAAGCCCTCTCCAAGAAGGGTGTGAACATCCTCACCTCCACCCAGGTGGCGGAGGTCAAGAAGGACTGCATCATGTTCACAGACAACACCTGCCTGGACTGCGATATGGCCATCTGGACGGCAGGCATCAAGCCCTCCGAATTCATCCAGAAGCTGGACCTGCCCAAGAAGAACGGCTGGATAAACGTGGATGGCCACCTCAATGCCAAGGGAAACATATTTGCCATCGGCGACTGCGCCTGGGTGGAGATCGACGGCCGGCTGGCCACCAAGACCGGCCTGGAGGCGGAGAGGCAGGCCAAGCACCTCGCCCGGCACTTCAGGAACATGATCAGGGGCCGTCCCTTCGAGAAGTACTCCGTGCGGGCCAGCACAGACAGCCAGGTGGCTCTCATATCCCTGGGGGCGGACTGCGCCGTGGGTGTGGTGGGCAAGACCTGCATCGGTGTGCCCACGAGGCTGATCTACTCTTTAAAGAGCTGGATCGACAAGTCGTTTATAAAGAGATTCAAGTAAAGATCGGGGAATTGATTTTGGCTGACGAGATCGATTACAGCATCCTGGGAAATGATATGCAGGTTGTACAGATCGTGCTCGATCCCGGCGAGGGGGTGAGAGCAGAGGCGGGGGCCATGCTCTACATGGATCAGGGAATAGAGATGCAGACCTCCACCGGCGGCGGACTGTTCAAGGGATTCAAGAGAATGCTCACCGGGGAGAGCTTCTTTATCACCACCTTTCTGAATGGGGCGAAGGATCGCAGAAAGCTGGCCTTTGCCGCTCCCTTTCCGGGAAAGATTCTGCCCCTGGACCTTGGCGGCTTTGCAGGCAGCATCCTCTGCCAGAAGGACTCCTTCCTCTGTGCGGCGCGGGGAATCGAGATCGAGGTGGCCTTCACCAAGAAGCTTGGAGCCGGGCTGTTCGGCGGAGAGGGATTCATCCTGCAGAAGCTACAGGGCGACGGCCTGGCCTTCATTCATGCCGGAGGTACCCTTCTCACAAAGGACCTTGCACCCGGAGAGGTGCTGATGGTTGACACCGGCTGCCTGGCGGCTCTGGCAACCAGCGTCGACTATGATATTCAGTTCGTGGGCGGCTTTAAGAATGCGCTGCTGGGCGGAGAGGGCATATTCCTGGCCAGGCTTGAGGGTCCGGGAAAGGTATTCTTGCAAAGCCTTCCCCTGTCGCGCCTGGCGGACAGGATAATTGAAGCCAGCCGGCTGCGGCATATGCCTTCTTCAGGCTCAGCTGACTGATTTGACGGACCGCTATTAGTAGAGAATTGGCAGAGAGCAAATAAGAGACGTCATAAAATGGAGGACCTCATGGAGAAGGCAGAACAGTCTATGCAGCACGTGATGGTGCAACTGTCGGCAAAGCTGGCAGACGGATATGTGATCCCCCTGGGGCCAGTCAATCTGGTCAGTGTGGTGACCGACCGGGGAATGATCGGCTGCGGAGCCTTCGACGTGACGGCTCTGGGAAATTTCGGCTATCCGGCGGCAAAAGTCAGGCCGGCTTGCGGCACTTCTATTGCCAGCATTGATGATCTCATGCAGGGCATAGTCAAGGAGGCCAATTCTGCAGCGGAGACGCTGGGAGTTAAGGCCGGCCTGACCGGCAGGCAGGCTCTTGATTTGCTTTAGCCGTTTCCTCCTTTTTTTATTTTGTCAACCTTTATCTAGGTGGATCAAAGAGGCCGGAAAGAACGATTGAATTCCGAGGCGACTGCAATTGACTCATACCATGGAGATGCTGGGGCGAGCGGCGGTAAAGGTAAAAGAGGAGAAGGTGCTGGAGGCGGGAGAGCCTGTGATCAGGTACTGCCCGCTCTTTGCCAAGGTGCGGGGCATAAAGGAGATCACTCCTGAGGCTGCGGCAGAAAACATGCGCTTTCGCATGGAGCAGCACGGCATGTTCACGCCCAGGAGGAAATTGGAGATGGGCGTCTTCGTGGGATTTGGAGCATCCGAATCCATGATGACCGGCGTTAAGCGGGGCATCATCGATGCGGCAGTCACCGTATGCGACGGAGCGGGGACGGTCATCACCGCCAATCCGGATCTGATTCAGGGCATGGGAGGCTACATCTCCGGCCTGACGGAGACCGAACCCATTGCCGAGACCCTGGAGGGGATAGCAATTCGAGATGGCCACGTCCTCTCCCCTCAGGACGCCCGAATCGATCAACTGGCCGGGGCCAGGTGGGCGGCTGCCAACGGATTTAAAAAATTTGCCGTGACAGTTGCCGATGCCGCCGACGCCGAGGCCCTGCGCCGCCTGGAGGCTGAGGCTGGCGTCCGGATAATGATAATCGGAGTGCACCTGACCGGCATAGGACGGGAGGACGCGGCGCGGCTTCTCGCTGTGGCCGACGTTGTCACAGGCTGCGCTTCAAAGCACATCCGGGATCTGGTCAAGCCACTGGTGCAGGTGGGAACGGCGGTGCCCCTCTTCGGCCTGACTCGGTGGGGAAAAGAGCTGCTGGTGACCCGGGCGGCAGAGGTGGAGATGCCTCTACTCATCAATACCATGGCTCTGCCCGTTCTGCCGGAGGCCAGGCAGCCGAGGCCTCTGGTATAATTTTTTTGAAATTTTTGGCCACCTCGCTATTTTATATGGCCATCTTCCGTTTGTTCAGTTGTTAGCTCTCTGTTTGCGAAGAGCCAGTATTTTAACCATTCAAGCCGGGGAAAAGAAAGACCGTCTGGATTTTAACCGAAAAACTTATGCGAGAAGACTGACAATATAATACTCGGAGAGCTTTGGAATTCATAATGTTACCGGCAGGAGATGAACCATAAATTATCATCATAATCATCGTTTTGGCGATTCTGTACGGTGACGGACATAAGAGAGAAAATTGGTGATAAAGATGTCGGAATTGTACAGAAAAATCATAAATGAGGCCTTGATGGCCCAGCATGCCGATGTAGAGACCGTAAAGAAAAAGAGGGGCAGCGCTTTTTCAATTGCAGACACCAAAGCCTATCTTGATGTCGTAAACAAGATGAAACCCATCGAAAATCAGTCCAAATCGGTCTTCAAGCTGCATGTGGATTCCGTCAACAATCACTTCAATATCCTATCCAATCTGACCACGACCATCCGCCCGGAGGACGATCCCTTTGTGGAGCACTACCAGACGCCGGCCATTCTGGAGATCCTCTGCGAGGAGGATGAGAAGTTCAAAAAGAGCCTGGAGGCGTTCATTGGTGCGGTGGGCAGGGCCGAAGCCCTGGTGGGGCTGGAGGCGGCGAGAAGGTACGGCGGCTTTTACGGCCCCACCTGCGTGGTGGACTTCGCCCTCATCCCGGGAAGCACCAGCAATGTGGTCAACCGCATCCTGCAGACCATCGATATCCCTGATGTCCACAAGCAGGCCATACTGGCAGCCAAGTCCTGGGGAATGAACACCTCCTACGGCATAGGCGAGGTCTTCGCCGGCCAGGTGGAGAAAGGAGCAACCCTTGCCGAGGCCGTGAAAAAGGAGATCGATGAGGTCAAATACATCTACGAGAGCCCCATCGAGGCCCAGGGGAAGCTGATGGACGCCTTCGGCCACAAATCCTTTGACGTGAGAAAGTACATGTCCGAGTACAAGAGGAAGATGGCTCCGACTGTCAAAGAGGCCATGAATGATGGAGTTCACTACGGCAACATCCTGACGGTTCCCGCCTACTGCGTGGGAGACATCTCCCATCACATCGCTCAGTCCACATTCAATATGTGCAAAGACGATGTGATAATGGCGGTCATCGAAGCCACCACAGAGGTCATGGATTCGACATTGAACCGGGCAGCAGACAAATTCAAGAGCGAATATCAGATCCTCAGCCTGGCCACCGGCTCCTCGGCGGCAGCCGTAGAGTACATCCTGGAGCTGGACGGATTCAATGCCGTCATGGTGGTGGACCTGCTCACCAAGAGGTTCCACAACTACGTCCAGCTCTATCCGGGAAGGGGGGCTGCGGCGGAGCTGCACAACTGCGACTTCATGGACATGATCTATCGGGGCTGGAAGCTGCTGGACCGGGCCATGCGGCAGAGGAATGGTTTGGGCGGCAGGCTGGTTCCCAGAGTATCGGGATTTGACATCGACCTGGAGCCCATCCACAAAAATGTTGTGATCATGAACCCGCAGCGCTACGCCTATCCCGCCTGCGCCATAACCGTGCGCTTCTCAGCGCTCATGAGGCTGGCCGACTATCCATGCCTGCTCACCAGCGAGCCGGTGACGGCAACCATCATGACCAACATCATCGCCCTGCACAAGGAAACGGCCTCATCTCCGGCCAGAGTCTGCAAAGACTGCGCCGCAGCCTCTCTGATCGACTTCAGGCACTCCTACTGCCAGTACAGAGAGGCGGTATAGCTGAAGACGGAGTGGAAATCACATGAAGTGCTACCTGTGTGCTCTGGACAAAAAGGATACCGACGCCGTGGCCATTTGCATCGTCTGCGGAATGGGGGTTTGCATGGACCACCTGGTGAGAGAGGAGGTGGAGGTCTGGGAGGGAGGCTATCCCTTCCCTGCCAAGAAGCTGAAGAGAAAGCTGCCCAGAATACTCTGCAAGCCCTGCTACTCCGTCTACCATGAGTAGTGTTGTCTAGGAGGAATAAATCATGTCCCTGATAAAACGATCATTGGCGGAGCTGCTGGGAACATTTCTGCTGGTCTACTTCGGAGCAGGATCGGCGGCCATCACCCTCATGATCAGCCAGGGCGCGTCAGCGCCCAATCCCTTCAACATCGGCATAGGCGCTCAGGGGGGTCTGGCCGACTGGCTGGCCATTGGGATGGCTTTCGCCATTGCCATTGCCGCATCCATCTATGCCCTGGGCAGGATCTCCGGGGCGCACCTCAATCCGGCGGTGACGGTTGCCCTCTGGGCCACCCGGCGCTTTCCGATGGCGGATGTGGTGCCCTACATAATCGCCCAGCTCGCCGGAGCCTCCCTGGCCAGTTTCCTCTTTGCGGCCACGGTGGGCAATGCAGCCGTGACTGTGGGCGGCCTGGGCGCGACGGCTCCCTTTCCCGGCATAACCTACGGACAGGCCATCCTGGCGGAGGCAATCGGCACATTCCTGCTCATGCTCACCATCATGGGCGTGGCCGTGGACGAGAGGGCCCCTCCCGGATTTGCCGGCCTGATCATCGGCCTGACCGTGGGAGGCATAATCACCACCACCGGCAACATCGCCGGAGCCTCTCTCAATCCGGCCAGAACCTTCGGCCCCTACCTGGGAGACTACCTGCTGGGCGGCAGCAGCCTCTGGCACTTCTATCCCATCTACATCGTGGGGCCGGTGGCCGGAGCCCTGGCAGCGGCGTTCGTCTACGACTATCTGAGCCGGGATTAGGGCCAATTTTTTTAAAGTTTCTTTTTCTTTTTTGGCTCCTCGCTATTTCATGTGAGCGGTAAAGTAGTTCGGCTCCTCCCTGTTTTGTATGACAATCCACAGTTCATTCAGTTGTTCGCTCTCTCTGTGCATGCTCTGTGTGGTACGAAAATGCCATCTTTGTGAGTTCTTTGTGCGCTTTGTGTCCTTTGTGGTTAT
>DAOPZB010000034.1:0-4796 GCA_035353195.1 Methanothrix sp.
GCTCGACTGCGATCGCCACCACCAACGAGACCGGCTACTACGAGTTCTGCGGCCTGCTGCCAGGAGTCTATTCCCTCTCCGAGGATCATAGGGACGGTTGGACGGCAGTCTCTTCACCCGGTTCCATAAATTTAGACTGTGAGAACTCCGTGCACAACAACTTCGTCAACAAGGCAGTTCTCTGCATCAGCGGCTACAAGCTCGATGACTGCGGCAAGACTGGAATCCCTGGCTGGAACATCACCCTCACCAAGCCCGAAGGCTCGACTGCGACCGCCACCACCAACGAAACCGGCTACTACGAGTTCTGCGGCCTACATCCTGGAGAGTATTCGCTCTCAGAGGAGTCCAGAGACGGCTGGACGACAGTCTTTTCACCCGGTTCCATAACTCTGGACCGTGAGAACTCCGTGCACAACAACTTCGTTAACCAGAGGAGTCTCAGCATTGAGGGCCGCAAAATCGACGGCAAAAACCAGACCGGTCTGGCAGATTGGGCCGTCAACCTCACCGCCTCTGATGGCAACGTCATTGAGACGAAAACCAATGAAACGGGCTACTACCGCTTCAGCGATCTGCCGCTCGGTGCGTACACCGTCTGCGAGGCGACGCTCCCCGACTGGAATGCCTCCGGGGACGTCTGCCGGGAAGTGGTATTGACCTGCTCAAACGAAAGCGGGATTGATTTCGTAAACTTCCCGGTTGAGTCAAATCAGACCCCTGAGTATCCCATCCGCCCGGAGATTGCAATCATCAAGAGAACAAACGGAGACGATGCCAACGTTCTGCCGGGGCCGCATATCCCGATCGGCGGTCCGGTCAACTGGACATATGAGGTCACAAATACCGGAAACGTCACGCTGACCAATGTTGTTGTCACCGACGACAGACTGGGCAACATCGGCACAATCCCCATACTCCTTGTCAATGAGACCAGAGTCCTTTCCAGGATGGGCATCGCCATGTCTGGACAGTACGTGAATAACGGCACGGTGTCAGGCGAGCCGCCCTCCGGCCTGGAGGTAAATGATACCGATATCAGTCACTACTTCGGCGTCTCACCTGGCTGTAGTCTCCTCCTCACCAAAACGGCAGACAAATTTGCTGCTCACAGGGGCGAGTACATCAATTACACCATCACCCTCTGCAATCTCGGAAACTGTGATTTCGATTTGACCAATGTCACCCTCTGGGATGTCCTGCCATCGGGAGTGGAACTGATCTCCGTCTCTCGGGAGCCGTCTTACTCCAACCTCACCTGGTTCATCGGCACCCTTGCTCCCGGCGATTGTGTGGCAGTGGAACTGATGGTGCGCGTCCCCAAAGCCGACATCAATTACGATATGTCCCAGGAGGTGCAGGGTGAGGGCTTCGTCAACGTCCACAACGACTACAATACCCACCAGGGCCCGGAATCCATAACCAACTGTGCCTACGCCAGGGCCGACCTGATGGAGACCGTCTCAAGCTGCGCCACCACCGGCATAGTTGACCCTAAAACGGAGATCAAAAGGAGGGAGTTTGGCAGCGGCGTGTATGCCAGCGAGGAGCTAACGGCCATGCGCACGGAGAACAAATCCATCAGCACCACCACCAGCCTCTCGGCTCTGCACAGGCCCACCACCTTCTCTCTACCACAGGGCCGCTCCCTAGATTACGCTACCCGATGGACTGAGAAGTCCAAAGGCATCAACAGCATAACCGGTGCCACCATGAACGAAGAGTACACCTTCGCCGGCAGAATCGATAAGAACCGCTCCCTGGATCTGGACGAGAACGGCTCGACCATGAAGACCGAGGTGGATTTCGAGGGCTCAGGCCATATCGGGGCTCTTAAGAAGGAGAGCCCCGGAGCCCATCCCTCTGCCGCTCCTGTCTACGAATCCAGCGAGGACTACGTGGGCAGGTTCCGGGTATTCGAGGCGGTCGATGAGTACGGCAGCAATGTTCAGTCCAACAGATCTGTGACCGGCTACGGCTATGCTGCCGTGGACAAAAGGATCAGAGGCAGCCAGAGGACATACGAGTCGGGCACCGGCTCCTATCAGAGCGATGAGATCATCGATACGCCGAGCAGCTTCGTGGCCAAGGATATCTCCCTGGTGCATGGGCCGAGCAGCTTTAGTTATACTCCCCGCGTTAATGTTAGTCGGGATATGCTCTGGACGGAGGGCATGTGGTCCAGGTCCGGCTACCTCGCCGGCGGCGATATTTTGGCCGGCAACAAGTCCTGCTTCGCCCCGTCCGCCGAGGCTGACGGCTGCAACGGCACAGCTCCCGCAGCCAGCTACATCAGCGAGAGGTACTCCTCCCTGGAATACCTCCAGAAGGAGACAGTGGCTGCGGGCCTGGGCGATATGACCACCAATGCCAGCTTCAGCGGCATGGCCGACTTCAGGGTGAAGGCGAGAGGAGAAGATCGCGGCGACAGGATCGATAGCGAGGAGATGTACGTCGGCCAGTATGACATAACTCGAAGGGTGCAACTGAATGGCGTCACCCGCTACGACCGGCCTCACCTGACGGTTTCCAAGGAGGGCAACATAACTTCCCGCTGGTTCAACGACACCAATGCCCGGGTGGCCGAATACGTCATAACCATCACCAACGACGGCAACCGGGCGCTGGCACCGATCAACGTACGGGACGTATTCCCGCCCGGAACAGAGTACATAGTCTCATCCATCCGGCCTGTCAGCCTCTCGGCCAGTGAGGCCAACTGGACGCTGCTTCATCTGGGAATAGGCAGCAGCATTGAACTGAAGCTGGTATTGAATGTGACTGACTATGCGCCATGTAGCCTCGTCAATCGGGTGATGGTCTGCGGCATGAACGGTGAAGACTGCGTATCGGCAGCAGCCTATCACGCCGTTGACTGCGGAGAGCTGCCCTGCTGCCCGCCCGAAGTGTCCGTGGACAAGAGGGCGGAGATCGATGCCTCCGATCCGCTGCTGGTCCATTACACCATTGCCGTCAAGAACAATGCCAACAGCAGCATAGCGGCGACTATCACCGACAGACTCCCGGCGGGCCTGGCCCTGGTGATATCTTCGCTCGAGCCCAATGTCTATGCCGGTCAGGTCATGCAGTGGATCATACCCGACCTGGCGGCGGGCGCGACGGTGGCCCTGGAGTACAGCGCCCGGGCGAGCGCCGACGGCCGGTACCTGAATGTAGTGCAGGTGGATGCCACGGCTGTGGACGGGTCCGGGTACGACACAGTGGAGGCCGCCTCCCAGGTTGGTGTCTCCAGCACGGGCAGGGCGGCGAGTACCACCAGGTACGGAGGCTGGCAGCCTCCTGCCTGGAATCTGACCTCACCCGACGACGGCATCAGCATCGATCTGTCGCCGCAGGAAGATGCGGCATAGCCCGCTAAATGCAAACCATTAAGCATTTGGAGATCCATGATTGGCTCAAATCAGCAGGAGTCAAGATGTCAATTGATGATGTATTTGAAGCCCGAGATAAGGTAAAGGCCTGGCTTATCGAGGAGGGTCTCTTCAAGGAAGAGGTCTCCGCCGAGAACCTTTATTTTCAGCTCGCTGCAGAGTATCCAGCCAAATCCGGGAGGCATCTGTCCATCATTCAGCCCAAAGGCCACGAGGACATGGTGGTGGTATTCAGCAGGATAAGGCTTGCCGATGTGCATCAAGAGGCGCTCTCCGCCATGCCCCTCAAAGCCAGGGAGCGGCTGCTCTGGCAGATGCGCTACGACCTTCTCTTTCGTGAATGCAGCTTTGAGATGGAGCCGAGGGGCGAGCCCTTGCAGAGCATACGCTTTACCAGGGAGATCTATTACGACGGCCTGACCAAGAACAAGCTCATGGAGGCCATCGCCGAGAACCTCAAATGCGAGATGTATGTGGTCTGGAAGTTCCAGGAGGTCTTCGGCGAGGGCCAGGCCGGACGGGTCACCGGTCCGCCTGAACCCATGTATTCCTAGATGTTAGGAATTGGATAGGTTAGGATTCCAGTAAGGATTCCTGCGTCTCCTCAAGCCCCGGATATCTCGTATGTCACTGTGACGCTGGATGTGACCTCCATCCGGCCCGGCTGGATGGGGGTGGCGGCATCGTACATCATGCCCCTGGCAGAGGATGCTCCGCCCACATATCCGTAGCTCTCCGAGATCTCCAGCACCCGGCCAAGCTTCACCCCGGCAGCCTGGCTGGCCACTGCCGCCTTGCGGCCGGCATCCTGTATGGCCAGAGCCAATGCCTCATCCTTCTGGGGCCGGGAGTCCTGAAGTTCAAAGGAGACCTCATGAATGGTGTTTGATCCGGCAGAGACGGCGGCGTCCAGCACCCGGCCCACATTGGAGGTGTTGTTCAGGATCACTGTGACCGTGTTGGAGGCCAAAAATTGCGGAGCCGTATCTGCGTCAGCCTTCCCGTCACTGGAAAAGATGTCCTCCTGCACAGTTCCCAGGCTGTAGCCGCTGGTCTGAATATTGCTTTCGGCAATCCCGGCGCTGAGCAGGGCAGATATGGTCTGGTTCATGAGCCGGGCATTGTCCTCCGCAGCAATGGCGGCGCTGGCATCCTCTGTCTCCACTCCCAGCACAACCACTGCCCTGTCCGGGGCGGCTGTTACCTTGCCCTCTCCCTGCACTATCAATTTGGAGATATCGCTATTGCGTCCATCGCTATCCTGAGCTGCTGCGACCAAGGCAGCCGCCAGGAGGATGGACAATCCCAATAGTACTGAACTTATGCCAATAATCTTCATAAACTTCCCCGGACTTATAATACTTTGAACTGCTTTATAGATTATCCTGTGGGGCTGAGAAGGGG
>DAOPZB010000034.1:4896-12138 GCA_035353195.1 Methanothrix sp.
GGACTTATAATACTTTGAACTGCTTTATAGATTATCCTGTGGGGCTGAGAAGGGGATAAGATGGAGTGACGCACAATATGACGGATAAAGTTGAGGATCATAGTGATACCGTGATTGATACGGTGAGCGATACGGTGAGTGATACGGTGAGTGATACGGTGAGCGAATTTTCGGTGCTAATCGGCGGGATTGCCGGAGACGGCATAAATGAAGCAGGCCTGACCGTGAGCCGCCTGCTCTCCCGTCTGGGTTACTGCATCTACATGTACTACGATTATCCCTCGCTCATCCGGGGAGGCCACAACTTCTCCATTGTCAGGGCTGCCCGCGGGACCATAGCCGCTCACAGCGACAGAATCGATGTCATGATAGCCCTCAACCAGGAGACGGTGGAAAGGCACAGGGTCCGGCTCAAGGATAGCTCCTTTGTGATATACGACGACGATAAAGTGACGCTGGAGGGATCGGGGCTTTCCGGATGCGGCCTTCCCGTCACCGGGATACTCAAGGAGGCTTTTGCCCTGCCGGTGATGAAGAACAGTTGCATACTGGGCAGTTTTGCCAGAGCAGTGGGCATCGACTGGGCCGTCCTGGAGGAGGTCCTGAAAAAGCATGTTCCAAAGAGGCTGGAGCAGAACCTTCTGGTGGCGAGAAGGGGCTACGATCGGGCAGACCCCTTCTGCACTCTGCCGAGAAATCGCATTCAAGCCGAGCAGATGGCTGGGGCGGAAGGCAGGCGGCAAGAAGGCAATCTCTCCCGTCCCCTGCCCATCCTATCCGGAAACCAGGCCATCGGCCTCGGCCTGATTGCGGCGGGGCTGGGAGCATACGTGGCCTATCCCATGACCCCCTCCTCCAGCCTGCTCGACTTTCTGGCCCGCCAGGCCGGCCGGTTCGGCCTCAAGGTGATCCACCCGGAGAATGAGATCGCTGTCATGCTCATGGCCCAGGGATTTGCCTATGCCGGTGTCAGGGCGGCTGTGGGCACCTCTGGAGGGGGATTCTGCCTGATGGCGGAAGGGCTGTCTCTCTCCGGCATGGCCGAGATGCCTGTGGTGGTGGTCATGGCCCAGAGGGCGGGGCCCTCCACGGGGCTGCCCACCTACACGGCGCAGTCCGATCTCAATTTCATTGCCAGCGCCGGGCAGGGCGAGTTTCCCCGGTTCGTGGTGGCTCCGGGAGACGCCGCCCAGGCCTATTACTGGTCAGGCGTGGCCCTGAACCTGGCCTGGCGTTATCAGATACCCTCCTTCATCCTCACCGACAAGACGGTGAGCGAGGGCCAGTACAGCTTCGACCTGGGGGCGGCAGCCGATCCGGGAGAGGCGGCTGTCGACCTTTGGGACGGACAGGGAGAGTTTCTGCGCTACAAATTCACGGAGAGCGGGGTGTCGCCTCTGGCCTTCCCTCCGGTAGAGGGGCAGGCGGTCAAGACGGACAGCTACATGCATGACGAAAAGGGCATCACCACGGAGGACGCGGCCTTCACCCGGATGATGACGGACAAGAGGCTGCTCAAGGGCCGATCTTTGGCTGCGGAGCTGGAGGGATACGAGACGGTCCTTTGTCATCATCCCGTGGCTTCGTCACGCGGCCCGGCAGGCGATCCGGGTCCGAGCGGCGGCGGTGGGGTCAAATCGCAACAATCGCAGCCAGGCCGCACGGCTCTGCTCTGCTGGGGCTCCAATCAGGGGGTCTGTCGGGAGGCAGCCGGGCGGTTGGGCCTCATCGTCGTATCCGTGCTGGTACTGCAGCCTTTTCCGGTGGGTAAGGTCAAGGATGCTTTGCAGGGGGTGGAGAGGATGATCGTCGTGGAGTGCAATGCCACCGGCCAGTTGGCGGCGCTGGTGGAATCATTGGGCATCAAGATTTCGGATCGGATATTGAAGTACGACGGAAGGCCGTTTTCGATTGAAGACCTCCTTTCCGAGCTGGGGAGGGTCCTCACATGAATCCCAAGGATCTGTTGAGTCCGGCCAGGAACACCTGGTGTCCGGGATGCGGCAACTTCTCCATACTCAATGCCGTGCGGTCTGTTCTGGCGGAGATGGACGGCGAGGGCTATCCCCTGGAGAGGACAGTGCTGGTGGCGGGCATCGGCTGCCATGCCAAGATTGTGGACTACCTCAACGTGAACAGCTTCTATTCCATCCACGGCCGGACCATTCCCGTAGCCACGGCCATCAAGCTCGCCAATCCGGATCTGAATGTGATCTGCTTCTCCGGGGACGGAGACAGCCTGGCGGAGGGCCTGGACCATCTCATCTTCGCGGCCAAGAGGAACATCGACATCACGGTCATACTGCATGACAACCGGGTCTACGGCCTGACCACCGGCCAGTACACTCCCACTTCGCCAATGGGCTTCAAGGGCAGGTCCACGCCGGAGGGATCGTTCGAGCAGCCCATCAATCCCGCGGAGCTGATGCTGGACGCCGGCGCGACCTACATCGCCCGCGGCTACAGCCACGGGATAGAGCAGCTCCAGCGGCTGATCAAAGAGGCGGTGTCTCACAGGGGCTTTTCCTTCCTGGATGTCTTGCAGGTGTGCGTATCCTACAACAACCTCTACGAGAGCTACAACAAATGGACCTATACCGCGGAGGGAAATGATTCGGGGAGCAAGCAGGAGGCCCGGCGAATCATCGGCTCCTGGAACTACGATCGTTCCGATGTGCCCATCCCCCTGGGCAGGTTTTATCAGGCCCACTCCCCCCGGTTCGATCAGCACTTCTCCATGGACAGGCCGGATGGAGCAGAGAGGGGGCGCAGGATTGCCGGGCTGCTGGAAAATTTCATCTAGGATGGAGCCCTTGGATAAGACGGTGAGTTAAGAGATGGATAAATACGTCTGTTTGGTCTGCGGATACATTTACGATCCCGAGAAGGGCGACTCTGCCTCAGGAATAGCTCCTGGGACTGCCTTTGAAGACCTGCCTGAGGACTGGACGTGCCCGGAGTGCGGCGTCGGAAAAGAGCAGTTTGAGAAGGTGAAGTAGAGGGAATGCTGCACCCCTCTTGCGGTTTTTTTTTTGCGAGGGTCAGAGCTTCTCGCGTCTCTGATATGGCGGTCTGCGTCTGTCGGGCGCAGTCAGTTGCCAAACGACGTTTCCACCACAGAGGCACAGAGCGCACAGAGAACGCACAGAGGGAGCGAACAACTGAGAAAAAAGAAAAAGGTGTATGTCATGATAAGCGACAAGATGGCTCAAGCCCTGAATGTTCAGGCGAACCGGGAGCTTTACTCCTCGTATCTCTATCTGTCCATGTCCTATTACTTTCAGTCCAAATCCATGCCGGGATTCGCGCACTGGATGAGGGCCCAGGCCGGCGAGGAGCTGGTTCACACCATGAAGATGCTTGACTACGTGGCCAGTCGGGGCGGCAGGGCCAGGATGCTGGCCGTGGAGGCTCCCCAGGCGGATTGGGGCTCGCCGGTGCAGGCCTTCCAGCATGTCTGGGAGCATGAGCGGATAGTGACCGGGCTCATTCATGCCCTGGTAAAGGTGGCCGAGGCGGAGAAGGATGGGCAGGCCCTGGACTTCTTGCAGTGGTACGTCAAGGAGCAGGTCGAAGAGGAGGAGTCCTCGGACGAGGTGCTGAAGATGGTCTCTGCGGCTGGGGATACGGCGGCACTGGCAGCGGCGGAGGGGAAGCTTGGCGCGCGGAGGTTCAAGTTCCCACGGGGGTTCGAGATGTTTCCAAGGGATTTATTATGAAATCAGGATATCTTATTATCATGGCCATGTTACTGCTGATGCTTCAGCCGGCAATCTGCCAGCCGACGATAAGCAAGAATTGCATTTCCGGTGAGCCTATCAACATGGGCGATATCGGAAAAGAGAAATTCGACTTCAATGAAAAGGGTAACCTCAGCCCAGGCGTCGCGAACTGGCTCTCCTTCAATGTGAAAGAGCCCGTAAGGTTCTTTGTCATGGTCTCCGAAGACGTTATTGACTCCTATTCCTATGCTGATTTCGGCATGATTGTCTACGATGAGAAGATGGACATTGTGACCATCACCGATAGTGATAATGTTCTGCTAGACTTGGCTCCCGGAGCCTACTATCTCCGCCTGGACGCCCGTCCCTATCAGGTGGTCAATTACACTCTGATCGCCAGCAATAACTTCGAGGTCGAGCCCAACGACGGCATCAGCGAAGCCAACGACATCGGCAATATCTCGCAGCCTATCATATTCGGCGGCTCATTTAAACCGGCAGGCGACACGGACTTCATCAAAATCACTCTCCCGGAGGGGAAGGGCGGAATGCTGAGCGTTAAGTGCGCGGATGTTAATATGGTCCTCTACGGCTACAACGAGAGCTTGAAGTACTTCGCCCCCCAGGTCACCGGCGGAAGCTACCTCTCGGCCTTCCTTGAGCCGGGAACCTACTATGTCCGGGTGGACAGCTCCTATTCATCGAGCAACTACACCTTGAACATCTCCCTGGCCGAGGCCAATTGCGAGGATGAGCCCAATGATGACTTTGCCCAGGCTCTTGACCTCGGAACTCTCGTCTCCGCTGCCGCCCTGACCAAGGACGCCTGCATAAAAACCGCTGATGACAAGGACTACTTCGCGTTCACTGTTCCTGAAGAGATGGGCGTCACCGTCAAGACGATCACCGACGGAGACACTGTGCTGTACCTTTACGATGCAGATGAAAAGGAACTGGATTACAACGACGACTATGACGGCAGGGCCAGCCGGATAGATAAGGAACTCAAAGCCGGCAAATACTATGCCATGGTCAAAGCCTATTCGTCCGGAGGGCTCTCCTACAAGATCTCCATAAACCAAACTGAATAAAATTTATTGCAGGGCGGACGACCGCCCCTAAACTCTTTTTTCTTTCCGGGGTTATATCTAGAATGATTGCGGCAGGTCCTGTGGGTCTATGATGTGCCAGCGATTCTCCTCCCTGCCGTTTCCGGATACTGATCCGGGGGCCTTGTCTCCGCTGTAGAGATAGAGCGGCCAGCCCTTGTAGGTCGTCTGCTTGGTGCCGTCGGTCCTGGTTATGGCGGCAAAGTCAATAGCTATCAGGCTTTCCGGCACAGATATGACCTCGGCATAGAAGGCAGGCCACTTGGCAGCGCATTCGCCGTAACAGGCGCTCTCTTCGCTCATCCCGGCATCGTCCGAGAAGTAGTACAGGGCATAGCCGCTCTCATTGGTGAGAAAAGCGCCCAGGAACTTATCCGCCGAGACGTTTATCGAATAGTCATCCTCGGCCAGCGCCGGGAGATAGAAAATTGACAGGGCCAGGAATATGAGCACAATCCTGCGATTTATCGACATTAATATCACCGGCTAAACCTTGATTTGCCGGGATAATAAGATTTGGGTTCTTCTCGTCTCTGTGCCTCTGCGTCTCTGTGGTTTTGCTGGGTATCAGTGGGCTTAACTGTTGGCGCTAACTAAACCACAGAGGCGCAGAGACACAGAGGCTAAGAACCATTTTCCACCTACTCTACTTCCTGGCCGCCATCTCCAGCAGCTTCACCGCCTGGGCTCCGGCCTCCAGTATCTCCAGATTCTTGGGTATCAGCTTGGGCTTCTTGGCGAATGTCACCCGGAAGGCGTCCCCGTAAGCCTCGCGGGGTAGGCCCAGCTTTCCGGCCTGCATGACAGCCCCGAACATGGCGGTATTGGCCGCCTGGACAGCTCCCTTTTCGGTGGCGATCTCCGTGGCAGGCACGGATATGGCCTTTACGCCTTCGGCAGCCTGGAACTGGCCGCAGAGGGAGTCGTAGAGAATCACTCCCCCCTTCTTGACCGATGGGGCGAACTTCTCCAGGGAAGGCCGGTTGAAGGCCACCAGCACATCAGGATGATCCACCACCGGCGAGCCGATGGGCTGGCCGGAGACTATCACCGAGCAGTTGGACGTGCCGCCCCTCTGCTCCGGCCCGTAATCGGGATAGTAGGAGACGAATCGACCGCAGCCGAAGGCCGCCTGCGCCAGGGCCAGTCCCATGCTCAGGACCCCCTGCCCGCCGAATCCGGCGATCTTGATTCCCCTGGGGGTGAACTCCGGGTCTTTGATGAACTCGACGCACACCCCGCTCTGGCAGCCGAAGATCTTATCGAGGGACTGCACCGAAAAGTCGCTGTTCGGCCGGACGACCGGCTCAGCCTGCTCCGACCTGTCCCTGAACCTCTTTAGCGGAAACTCCTTTTCCATCTGCTCGTTGATGAATGCCGCTATCCCCTTCACATCCATCCTCAGGATGGTGGGGCAGGGGGAGAGCAGCTCCACAAAGGCGTAGCCCTTCCTGTCCCTCTGAATCTCCAGGGCGCGCCGCACAGCCCGCCGAGCCTTTCTGATGTGCTCGATGTCTGAGAGGGACGCCCTCTCTATGAACACCGGAGCCTTCAGAGTATCCAGCATCTCGCAGATGTGAATGGGATAGCCCTGCTCTTTGGGGTCCCGCCCGGCAGGCGTGGTAGCCGTGACCTCGCCGATGAGGGTTGTCGGAGCCATCTGGCCGCCGGTCATGCCGTAGACGCTGTTGTTGACGAAGAACACCGCCAGCTTTTCGCCCCGGTTGGCAGCCTGAACCGTCTCGTTGAGGCCGATGGAGGCCAGGTCGCCGTCTCCCTGATAGGATATGACTATGGAGTTATCCTCCGCCCGGGATATGCCTGTGGCTATGGCCGGTGCCCGGCCGTGGGCCGCCTGCACATGGCCGCAGTCCAGATAGTAGTAGGCGAATACAGCGCAGCCCACCGGGCTTATGACCACGCACCGGTCCTGTATCCCCAGATCGGCCATGGCCTCGCCTATGAGCTTGTGCAGTATGCCGTGCCCGCAGCCTGGACAGTAGTGGGTGGCCGTGGGAGCAGCCCCTCCCTTTCTGTGAAACGTGGCGTACATTCCCGGATGCCCGCCCAATACCTTTTCCTTTGTCGCCATTCTAGGCAACCTCCTTAATCTTTTCCAGAATGCTTTCCAGTTGAATCAAATTTCCTCCAAAGCGGGATATCAGCTCCACATGGCAGCCTCCGCTGTAAAGGATTATGTCGTCTCTCATCTGCCCGGCGCTCATCTCCACCGATATGAACTTGCAGCCCCGGCCGGATAGTAGCCGCAGCCCCTCCTCCGGGAAGGGATAGAGGCTTATTGGCCGGAAGAGGCCGGCCTTGATGCCCTCCTTTCGGGCAGCGTCCACGGCAGAGCGGGCGATCCTGCTACTGATGCCGTAGGAGACCAGGACGACCTCGGCGTCATCCAG
>DAOPZB010000035.1:0-12061 GCA_035353195.1 Methanothrix sp.
AATACACCGAGAAGTTTGAGGGAGCTCGCCTCGACGACCTGCGGGTGAGCGAGGAGGAGATCGATGCCGCCTACGACCTGGTGGAGGAGAGGCTTTTAGAAGCCCTCTCCCAGGCAGCAGACAACATCTTTCAGTTTCACAATCAACAGAGAGATAGAGATCTCTGGATGACGGAGGTCGCTCCCGGCGTCTCCGTGGGCCAGAAGGTCGTGCCGCTGGAGTCCGTGGGAGCATACGTCCCCGGAGGCCGGGCCTCCTATCCCAGCTCCGCCCTGATGAACATCATTCCCGCCAAGGTGGCCGGCGTCTCCAGGATTGCCGTCTGCACCCCTCCCAAGGCGGACGGCTCCATCACCCCCTTAACCCTAGCGGCGGCAGACATGGCCGGGGCAGACGAGATCTACAAGCTGGGTGGAGCCCAGGCCATTGCCGCCATGGGCCTTGGCACTGAATCGATAGAGAGGGTGCAGAAGATCGTGGGGCCGGGAAATGTCTATGTCACCGCCGCCAAGATGCTGATGAGAGGCAGCGTGGAGATCGACTTTCCGGCGGGCCCAAGCGAAGTCCTCATCCTTGCGGACAGGACGGCAGATCCCGGCGTCATTGCCGCCGACATGATCGCCCAGGGCGAGCACGATCCCAAGTCCATATCGGTGCTGGTGGCTCTGGACGACCTGCTGGCCAGTGCGGTGGTCGAGGAGTTGAAGATTCAGGCGGCAAGCGCGGCACGCATGGATATAGTGCAGCAGAGCCTGGACCACAGCGCCGTGCTGCTGGCAGGCGACATGGATGAGGCCCTGGACTTCTGCAATGCCTTCGCTCCGGAGCACCTGGAGATCATCACCGCCGACCCCATGGGAGCCTTCCGGTCCATTCGCAATGCAGGAAGCGTCTTCTTGGGCAGGTACACCCCTGTGGCGGCTGGGGATTACGCCAGCGGAACCAATCACGTGCTACCCACATCCGGCTACGCTCGGACCTTTTCAGGACTGAACGTCGACCACTTCACCAAGAAGATCTCCGTGCAGATGATCACCGACGAGGGGCTGCTGGGCCTGGAGGATACCATAACCACCCTGGCCGAGGCGGAGGGGCTGCGGGCCCATGCCGAGTCGGTGAGAAGAAGGCTGGAGCCGAAGGCCTGAGATGATTATCGGATTTGCAGATGGGCCACGAGGAGCGTATGCCAACTTTTTATCTTTGTTATTGATACTGATTTTTTCGGCAATGGCAGCGTCTGCTCAGGTTTTTCCGCCTGCAGGCGGCATATCAAATTCAATTGCATCAGCCGAAAACATCACCCTCCAAAATGGCATGATTCATAACGGCACCATTCAGATTTTGGGGATCGATGCAGCCTCCTTCCCGAAGATAAAGGCCAATCTTTTCATCGATAAATTCTGTGCCCAGACCGGCAAATTGAGGCAGGAGGACTTCAGTGTCGCAGAAGGCGGCCGGAGCCTGGCGATAGATAGCCTCTATTTCACAGGAAATGCCTCCGGAGAGAAGCTTGATTTTGCAGTTATATTCGATGATACGGGCAGCATGGGCGGGGAGATAGCCGCCCTGAAATCCAGGGTCAAAGAGCTGACCGGCTCCCTCGATGATTCGGGGATCAATGCCACCTACTCTCTGGTATCGTTCAAGGACAGCGTGACCGTCAAGACGGAGTGGACGGGTGACGCCGAACTGTTTGAGAGAAAGGTCAATTCCCTGCAGCCCAAGGGAGGAGACGACGAGCCCGAGGCCTCCCTGGATGCCATAGCCGAAGTGCTGGCCATGGAGGGCAGAGAGGACGCCCAGAGTATCATACTGGTCATAACCGACGCCCACTCCCATTACCGCGATGACGGCAGCTCAAACTCCAGGTTCACAAAAGAGGATATCAAAGAGGGCCTGAAGGAGTCCGGAGACATTCTCATACTCGTCTCTCCCCAGTTTGAGGGATCGAGCGAATATTTGGACATGAGAGAATTAGCCGACGATGCCCAGGGCATCTGGATAGACATCAACTCCGCAGAGTTCTCGGTCATACTGGACAGGATTGAAGGGATGCTCACCGGAACATATGTGATGGAGTATACCTCGCCGGATGAAACTCCTGGGGAGAACCGGACGGTTTCAATTTCCGTGGACCGGCGGGAATGCGCCAGGGGAAGCGATACGAGTTACTATACTTCACCGGGAAGCTGGGCAGCCTCGATGGGCACGAATTCGATTCTCCGCCGGGTCCTGGAGCTTTCCATCTCCGGCCGGGTCTATTGGGACAGCAACGGCAACGGATTTTTGGGCAGCCATGAGGAGGGGCTGGAGGGCTGGAGGGTTCGGCTGCTGAACGGGCCGGACGGATACTCGACAACCACAATCACGGATGGGGAAGGCTATTACAGCTTCACGGGGCTGTCCCCCGGAAACTACAGCGTGGCTGCGATAGAGCAGAGCGGATGGTCGGCCACAGCGCCGAAAGGAGAAGCTCAAAGGGTCGAGCTGACCGGCGGACACCGGGCGGAGGTTGACTTTGGATTCAAGCCCCGCTGAGGGAGGGAAAATATTTACCTTCAAAAATCCATTTCAGGTTATGTGCGCCACCTGCGGCTGCGGAATTGACCTGGGCAGCATGGAAGAGGTCTTTGCCAGGGACTACAGATGCCGGGACTGCGACAATGTATTCAAGGGCTTCGGCTTTAGAGTGGAGTGCCCGCGATGCAAATCGAAGAATACAGGGATAGCGAAATGATTTTTTAGGTTTTTGGAGCGATTTACATTGACAGAACACCTCCTGGAGATGGCCAAAGCCAGGGTTCGCATCAGGGACGGCAGAATAGAAGTCTTGTCAGACCCCGGCATCAGGTGCTGCCCCCTGCGCCGTGATCTGTACGGCATAGAGGAGGAGAGTCAGGAGAGCGTGGCCCGCGTGCTGAGCCTTCATATGCAGGAGATGGGCATGTATGGCCCGGGGCGAACCATGGAGCTGGAGGATAAGCCGGTGAGCTTCGGCGCTTCCGAGATCCTGTCCGATGCCATGAGCGAGGGGCTGGTGGATGCAGCAGTGGTGGTATGCGAAGGCGCAGGCACTGTCGTCGCCTCCAGGCAGGAAGTGCTCCAGGCCATCGGAGCGCACATGACCGGCCTGGTCAGCACCGACCCCATCCCTGAGATCCAAAGAGGTCTCGCTGAGAGGGGCTGCCTTCTCCTGGACGGGCAGGCGTCAGTTGATCAGATGCGCGGCCTGGAGAAGGCGGCATCTGCCGGATACCGAAAGATCGCCATAACCGTCGCCGGCGCAGAGGCTGGGGACGGAGCCGGGCAGGAGCTGCGCCGCCGGAGCGAGGTCTTGGGGGTGCAGGCCCTCATCCTGGCAGTCCACACCACAGGCATCAGCGACTGCCAGGCGGAGGCATTGGCTGAAAATTGCGACCTGGTCTGGTCCTGCGCCTCAAAGGCAGTGCGGGAAGTGGTGGGCAACAAAGCGCTGCTACAGATAGGCATCGCCATTCCCGTCTTCGCCCTGACCGATATGGGCAAACGGCTGATTCTTAACCGGGCGCAGCACTTCCAGGGGCCGCTGGTGCTGCACCGGGCCGGCCTGCCCCTAGCTCCGCAGGAAAAACAGCCGGAGCCGCTGATCTGATGAGATCACCCACATGAAATAGCGAAGAGCCATATTAAAAGGAAAAAAGAGCGATTTTAAAAGTGCGACCGCCTAGCAGCAGCCGCAGCCCTCATCTTCATCCGAGCCGTGGTGATGACATCCACTGTGGTCATGATCACAACTGCTGTGGTCGTGCTCGCAGGAATCGGCACTGCCACAGCCGCTACATGCGGATGGCTCATCCTCAGGGCCGCGAATGATGAAGCCCCGCTCCTCGCCGTCATCCACAAAATCGATAATAGTCTCTCCGAGAAGCTCGGCATCCTTGGGATCCATGTGGACTTTTATGCCCCGGCTCTCAAAGATCACATCCTCATCCTCAGGATTGCTCAGGCCCAGGCCGTAGGATGCTCCCGAGGCATCAATGGCCGCCAGGAACATGCGCACTATCTTGCCCTCAACCAGGCTCTTTTTAATGGCATCGGCTGCCGCAGCAGTGATCTCAATCATGAATTGACACTCCAAAGCTATAACTGGGCAAACTCGTATTTAAATCATTATATCGCATGGAGGATGGTGGGCAGAGTGAAGGATGCAGGATAGTGGAGGGTTTATCATCGAGGAGCAACAAGGGACCTGGCATGGGCGTTGATTTGGGAGAGCTCTTCAAAAGAGAGAAGATCGAGATCAAGGACCTCGCTGGCAAATGGGTAGCCGCTGATGCCTTCAACACGCTCTATCAGTTCCTGGCCATCATCCGCCAGAAGGACGGCACGCCTCTCATGGACAGCCAGGGCAGGGTGACATCCCACCTGTCCGGGCTGCTCTACAGAACTGCCAATCTGATGGACGCGGGAGTGAAGGTGGCCTTTGTCTTCGACGGCAAGCCCTCGCCCCTCAAGTCCGGCACCCTGGAGCAGAGGACTGAGGTTCGGGAGAAGGCTGCCGCCGCCTGGGAGGAGGCCCGCGCCTCTGGAGAGGACGGCTTCAAGTATGCTCAGGCCGCCTCACGCCTCAATTCCGCCATACTGGAGGACGGCAGGAGGCTCATCTCCGCCCTGGGGCTTCCCGTCATCCAGGCTCCCTCCGAAGGCGAAGCCCAGGCAGCCCACATGGCGGCGAAGGGCGACGTCGATTATGCAGCCAGCCAGGACTACGACTCACTGCTGTTCGGCGCGCCCAGAGTTGTCAGAAACCTGGCCATCACCGGCAAGAGAAAGCTGCCCAAAAAGAACATCTACGTGGATGTCCAGCCGGAGATAATCGACCTCAACAGGGGCCAGGAGGAGATCGGAATCAATAGAAAACAACTCATAGAGATAGGCATCATGTGCGGCACCGACTACAACAGCGGCCTGTCCCGCGTCGGACCCAAGACGGCCCTCAAGCTCATCCGGGAGAGTGGAGACCTGGAGGCTGTGCTGGCGGGCAGGGAGGATACCATTGAGAATTTCCCGGAGGTCAGAGAGATCTTCCTGCATCCCCTTGTCACAGACGACTATGAGGTCAAGATGAAAAAGCCCCGCTTCGATGAGATAGTCTCCTTTCTGGTGGAGGAGAGGGACTTTGACCGGGAGAGGGTGGAGAAGACCGCCGCAAAGCTGGAGGAGGCATACAGGCGTGGCCAGAGCACCCTCGACCGCTGGTTTTGATAAAAGCAGCAGAGCAAGCGAATATGACATCGACTGGCAGAAGGCCGCCGATCTCATCAAGAAGAGCGGAGCCCTCCGGGTGGGGCTGCAGGCACCGGAAGGGCTGAAGAGGGCACTGCCGGCCTTTGCCGCCAGGCTGGAAAGGGAGACTGGCGCAGAGGTGATCATCTCCGGAGACCCCTGCTTTGGAGCATGCGATGTGGATATGCTGCTTTCCCGGGAGGTGGACCTCATGCTTCACATCGGCCATGCAGAGCTTGACCCGGTGGGCGAATGTGCCCCGCAAAACGTCATCTTTCTGGAGGCAGCAATGGGGACCGACCTCTATGAGATAGCAAGAAAGGCCGCCGGGTCTCTCCGGGCCAAAACCGTGGGAGTATGCACCACCATTCAGCATGTGCACAGAATCGAGCAGGCCCTTTTCGCCCTCAAAGAACTGGGCATCACCGGGCGGACCGGCCCGGCAGGAGGAAGGATCAGGTATCCCGGACAGGTTTTGGGCTGCTCTTATGCCTCAGCGAAGGCAGTGGATGCTGAAGAATATCTCTTCATCGGCACGGGGCGGTTTCATCCTCTGGGGATAGCATTGGCTACTGGAAAGAGGGTGGTCGTCGCCGATCCGGTTTCCGGAGAGGTGGGAGAGATCGATACCGACCCCCTGCTGCGCCGGAGGTTTGCCGCCATCAGCCGGGCGGGGCAGGCCGGGCGCTTTGCCGTGCTGGTCTCCAAGAAGCCGGGGCAGAAGAGGCTGAATCTCGCCTGCCGGATCAAAGCCCTGGGAGAAGCCGCGGGAAAGGAGATGTTCATGGTCTATCTCGACAACATCGAGCCGGACAGGCTGCTCAATCTGGGGGCCGAGGCGGCGGTCTGCACCGCCTGCCCGCGGGTAGCACTGGACGATGCCGCCAAATATAAGATCGCCATTCTGACGCCGCCCGAATTTGAGATATTGATTGGGTTGAGGAGATGGGATGATTACATATTTGACGAAATTGAATAAAATAAATAAAAAAAATTAAAGATTTAAAGCTCACATAAATGTCTTATTCAGCAATTCCTTGGCTGAAGCCTCAAGCTGGGGCCTTTGGGCGAATCCGCCTCTGGATATGGCCGAGGTCAGCAGCCTGTCCACCGTCTTTCTGCTGCTCTTACCGCCGGTTCTTCGCAGGATCTCACAGAAGTTAAAGGTGAATGCGCCGCGCACCATTCCTCCGATCTCAGTCTCCTCAGATACTTGATTGTCACGGCAGCCCGCCCAGAGGACGTGATTCAATGTTGGAGCGAGCTTTACGTCCTTGGAGGAGCCACTGGGCTTCATCAACTTCCTTACGGGGAGATCGGGGATGTTATCGAGATGGAAGGAGTAATCCAGCGGAGGGGGAAGATATCTCGCCCTCACCTTCTTGGCCTCCGGCAGTCCCATGAAGGCGTCGATGGTTCTGGTTCCGGTTCCTGAATGGCAGCAGTCCAGGATTACCTCCAGATTTACGTCTACTGCCACTCCCTTGAAAAGCTCCCTCAGATCGTCGTCGCTGATGAAGTTTCCTTCCCCCACGCCTACATCTGCCGGACAGAGGACTTCATCTTTCCCGTCCGATTCGTCTCCGCTGACATCGGGAATTTGCGATCCGTGGCCAGAGTAGTAGAAAACCAGGTTATCGCCCTTCTTGGCACCTTTCAAGAGCGACTTGATGCCGTTGATGATAGCTATCTTGGTGGCCCTCCGATCTGTGCAGATTTGCATTTGCTTTGGATCAAAGCCCATGATGACCAGGGTGTTGGCCATATCTCTGACATCGTTAACACAGCCTTGCAGATCATTTACGCCCGGCGATACATAATCGTTTATTCCGACAAGAAAAGCTTTCGAAGCCATGCCATCTACCTCATTTTATCGTGGAGATTTCTTTTTATTAAGCCAAAATTTCTTACTTAAAAGATTTCTTGACTTATACAGTAAATGACATTCTATCATACTTAAAGTTTTTGAAACATATCAAACCAAATCCTCAAGTCTTCAAGCTATGAAGACAGTAAAAGTTGATATGCTAGATCAAAGATACGAGAGTGAGAGAGCGATAGATATGAAAGCAATTGGAATCGTGGGAAGCCCAAGAAAGAATGGCAACGTAGATACAATGGTAGAGACCGTCCTGGAAGGAGCCAAAGAAGCAGGATATGAGACAGCAAAATATAACCTCAATGAGATGAAGTATTCCGGCTGCCAGGGATGCGGTTACTGCAAGAGTCACGACGCTTGCCGGCTGGACGATGATGTCTCAATGCTCCTTCGCGGGATTGCTGATGCCGATGCGGTGGTTTTCGGATCTCCCATATACTTCTACCTCTTCACCGGGCAATTCAAGCTCATGGAAGATCGGATGTATTCGTTCATCGATTCCGAATTCAAGTCGCGCATAAAGCCGGGGAAGAAAGCCGTAATCATCACCAGCCAGGGCGACCCCAACCTATCGGCATATGCCAAAGCGGCCGATGAGTTTGCCGGGACGCTGAAGTTCCTGGGCTTTGACGTCAGAGAGATAATCCGCATGGATGACGGCGGCTCGAAGAATGCCGCCAGGGAAAGCAAAGATCTCCTTGATAAGGCCAGATCCGCAGGGAAGGCCCTTTGAAGGATTGAAGGATTCTTAGCCACTTTTTTTTGCATCCTTTGTGATAAATGTGATGTCGTCACTGCCCAGAATGCCTCTCACCGTCTTCCTGGCATGCAGGTCCGTCAGCCCCAGAACTGCCCTCGGGCTCTTCGATCGAAGAGGCCTTTGGTGTCAAAAGAATTTTAAAGCATAGCAGCGAAATGCATTCTATAGAAAAAAAGGTGGCGGAGATAATGTCGGAAGCTGTGCCCATAAAAAATGCAGAATGCAATATAGAGGGCTTGCTCAAGGATCTTTCGCTTGGAGAGTCCATCACATTAATCGGGCCGGAGGGCTGCCCAGTGGCACTGCTGGTCTCGCTCAAGCCCCATAAGATAAAGAAAGATACCGCCGCTGATTGGGAGGCGAGGCTGGACAATCTGGCAAGAAAGGTAAGTTGTGCCTGGAAAGGAGAGAAAAGCGCGGTTGAGGTCCTCTCGGAGATGCGACGTTGAAGTGCACAATTGATGCCAGCGTCTTTGTCGCTTCTGCCAGATCAGAAGAGGCCAACTATCTTCAGAGTAGAAGGTTTATGCATCATGCAAAATCTATGGAAATCTATTGTCCTGCACTTGTTTTAGCAGAATGCGCTTCTGCCATCGCCAGGCAGACAGACGAGCCATCGCTTGCTGAAGAGCTTGTTGGCATCATTGAAGACTTTCCTGGAATAAACCTGATCCCGCTTGATATCGCCTGAGAGGTGCCGATGCGACATATGTTGCCGTGGCTATTGCGTTTGGCTCTATGCTGATCTCCTAGAAGAAGGATTGCAGGCAGTCTCTTGGCTCCCAAATCCCATATCAAGGCCTCCGCCAAGGCAGCCGGATGTATTTCCGCTGAAGACCGCCGTCTTGCCTTTTGCTGCCGCCTGAGCGAACAGGCCCATGATGCAAAAGATCCGGGTCACAGGCTTTCGATTGCATATAGCCTGTGGCCCTGCCAGATTAGATTCAGGCGAACTGATGCCCCAAGGGGAATGTGATGCTATCGATCAATTGCGGCGTTTTGTAGACATCGGGCTTATCCCCGGAGTCGTCCTCTTTGACTGTTGCCACTATCCACTCCTGAGCTGTTGCCGTATTGTTTGCCGGGTCAACTGCGACTTTGAGATATCCCAGCGTCCTGGTCACGCCGAAGATGTAACCCTCCGGTGTGCTATTCCCGGTCAGGTCGTTGCATCTGCCGCCGGCGTTGCCGATGATGAAATACGGAATTCCCTTTATCGAATATCTCTGGTAGTTATGGGTGTGGCCTGCGAAGTTGGCGCTGATGTTGTATTCATGGTAGAGCGCCTCCCATATCTCCAGGTCCGGATTTGCGGTCCTATTGTAATAATCCCAGATCGGATGGTGGTGAATTGTAAATGCTCCCCGCATAGCACCGTCATCAATCTGCCCTGCCAGCCAGGACTCCTGGCTCTTCGCTAAAGCGGCTGATGTGTGGGGATCATCGCCACTGGCATTGTTTGGGTCCGGTGTGTTGAGAACTACAAATCTTACCCCAGAGCAGTCAAAGGAATAGTTGAGAGGCATATCGAAGGCCTGGTGGTAATGAACTGCAGAGGTTGGAGGATTGTCACCACCACTGGAATTATGGTACTCATGGTTTCCAATAGCAGGAAAGATGGCACAGTTCGAAAGCATACCATCGGCTACCTCGAAGAACTGACGCCATAGCGAGTCGCTGTCATGCCCATTGTAGTCGCCGCCTATGAGAATGAACTGAATATCCTCTTGCTTTTCGATTGCATCTGCGACGTATTTGAACCGCTGCTGCTCTTCATAATATTGGCCTTTCTGGGGATCGCTGATGACGATGAATGTGAATGGACCACTCGCGGGCATGGTTTTAAATGTGCGGTTGTCAAAGGACTCGCCCCGGCCCGAAGGCCTCACTCTGTACGTATAGGAAGTATTCGATTGCAGATCCGCCAGGGGCACGTGCTGATATGTCGCTGAACTCACAGTCTCTATCGTCTCTTCGAAGACGTGATGCTCATTAAAATAATCCGATGTAGCGTAGTCTATCGCCCCTGTGCCGCCATTTTCCCCGCGCCAATTTACGGTCGCAGAATCTGTCGTGGTCTCGGTAATCCAGGGGGACCAATACTCGCCCGGAGTTTGAGCGAAGATCGGCATAATGCAGAAGCTGAATAACATCAAGCCCACCAAATACCTGAAGGAGTTTTCAGTCATAATTAACTTGGATAGTATGATTGTTGTCCTTAACAAGCTTTCGCTCAAACTCGTGGTCACTTGGTAGGGCGGGCTTGCTGCCGTGTTGGTCGCGGATACAGAAGATTGTGAATTCCCGTTTTCCCTTCATCGGGTCAGGGAGACGCTATAGCGCTGTCGGGCAGCAGTGATTACTATGGCTACCGATTGATAGCGCACAGTGCCATGACTCTTTTTCCCTTAAAATAGATTACACCAGGAGGATTTCTCCTGGCAGATTAGGGATTTGCCTGGGGTGAATATCATTTCTTTGACACTCTTATGCAATCCTGTCCTTTAATTGACGAGCCTCCATTCTCTTCTTTGAAATTGCCTGTAAGAATGAACGGCACAGTCTGGCTTGCTACCTTTCCGAGATCAAGGGTTCCTACAAGCGCCTGGGCATCGAACTTTATTGTCAGATCGATATATCCGTCTCCATTGAGATCATGGCAATCGCACATTTCGCCTTCGAAGGGTGTGGCCACATCTTCGTAGCTGTACCTGATGCTCGGCACTGCAGCACCATCGACGCCCTCCCGGCTCATCTTGATTGATAGAGGATCTACGTCGGTTGCATTGAATTCGGATGTTCCAAGAACGGCTACAGGCAGCACACCTTTGTCCTTGAGGTTGAGAGGATTGGGGCAGGACCCGGGCTTGATATCGACGCTGACATCGACAACCGGCTTTTCCACCGTCCTTTCCAGCGTCAAAAGTGCCCACTCAGTTGAGAGAAGCTCATCTCCCCATACAGTGTAATTCCAGCTTCCGTCCGCATTTTGAGAGCTGACAATGGCTCCCGAGACGACATCGTACCAGTTGACGACGGATCCGGAGACATTTATCTCAGGAATGCCCATGGACTCAAAGCCCTTCATCATGGTGTAGGTCGTCTGGAACTCCGGCCATTGACCGGCCCATCCAGGTCCCATCCATCCCGGATCCCAGTTGGCGTCATTCCAGTGGTTTTCGATGTAGCTTATGGCGGCCATGGCCCTGGCAGAGTCGGGTGTGTCTCCCACAATGGCCATCTCATAGAGCCGGTTGCCAGTCTTCAAAATATTTACCCAGTTGCATGGCGACTCATAGCCAGACCCGCCGTTTTCATCGCACTGGATGTAATCGATCCAGTTGTTCAGGCCGTTTGTGACGTTCTCCGGTATGATCAGGCCGAATTTGTTCTGAGTACATCAGTCCTAAAACGGCATATCCTGTATTCGAATTGTCGCTCCACATCTCGCCATGGTGGTATCCCCAGCCGCCGTTTGCCCTGCTGAAGATGTAGTTCAGGCCGTCTGTTACATTCTGTGAATATTTATAGTCTGGATCGAAGGGGCTGGCATATCCGGTTTCAAAAGCGTACTCTTCCAGCTTCAGAACTGCAAATGACGTCTTTGCAGCCAATGCATAGCCGTACTGGTCTCCAAAATAGCCATTTTCGCTTTGCTTTGAAACCAGCCATTCCAGGCCGTCCGAAATTGCCTGATCGATCTCTTCCTCTGAGGCAGCGCCTGCGGGACCGCATAGCAAAGCTGCGGCAAAGAAAGCCAGAAGGATTGCCGTCAGGCCTCCTTTTATGGGCAGATCGCCAACCGTATCTGCTTGTGCTTCTCCTTGTGGGACGCCCGCGCGTTGCCCGGCTTTCGTGCGGTAGGAGCCGGGCGCACTCACTCGCCGTGCGGGCTACCCCGCCCCCTCTCCGGGGGACTATTCGTAGAGCTTCGGATGCTCTGGCCGGCATGGTCTCCGCAGGCATGCAGCCTCCTGGCGGGATGTCGTGGCCAGCGATCCAAGGGAGCATATTGAGATATGGCCTAAATCCCCGGTTCAATTGGAGCTACCGTCTTCGATCTAGAGCGCCTCCACCCTGCTGTTTCCCATCTCATCCTCCGCCACCAGGAGGGTGTTGTCGAACTGCCCCTGCACGTCGCTGATGTGGCTGATGGC
>DAOPZB010000036.1:0-11527 GCA_035353195.1 Methanothrix sp.
CACTGGCCGCACTTCTCTTCGTCCCTGATGATCTGAAACTCTGGAAAGACGAATGACTTCATTGCAAAACCCTCATGCTGTTTAATTCGCCTATGACCGGCTCTCCTCCGTTGGGGGTCCAGACGCGGTCAAGCTCCGGCGAGATGAGTCTGATTGATGCTTCCTCTGAGGAGAGATAGAACATCTCCCCCCGCGTGGCTGCCGTCAGCGGCCGCAGCCTTATCCTGTCCGTGAGGCCGATCATCCTGCCCGTCTGGCCGATGATGACTGCGAAGGGGCCGTTCATGAGCAGCGGGCCGTAGACCATCCTTAAAGTGGTGAGAAGCTTTCTCTCCTTCTCGTTCATCCGGTCGATGCGGTTCCAGATGGGAGGAGCCAGTATCTTTGCTACGACCTCAATGGGCAGCTTCTGCCTCCTCATGAGCAGGTCGGCGGCATAGGCAATGACCTCGGTGTCCGTCTGCAATGTGCAGGCATAGCCGTACATCTCCAGGTACCAGCGATTGGTGCCGTAGGAGGAGATCTCGCCGTTGTGGACGACGGTTGTGTCCAGCAGGCTGAAGGGGTGGGCCCCGCCCCACCAGGCCTGGGTGTTGGTGGGGAATCGGCCGTGCACCGTCCAGGTGTAGGCGGAGTAGAGCTGGTCGAGCATGAAATACTCGCCTATGTCCTCAGGATAGCCCACGCCCTTGAAGCAGCCCATGTTCTTTCCGGAAGAGAATACATAGGCATTCTCGATACCGGTATTGACGGTCATGATCTTTTTGACTATGTAGTCGCCATCGGACAGATCTGCCTCTTCACCCTGCTTTTTGGGCTGGGCGAAGTAGCGCCATACCAGGGGCGGGTCGCTTACCGTGGACTCGTCCCTGTGGGGGATCTCCTCATCGTGCACCACATCGAAATTCTGGCCGAGGAAGGCGTCCAGCTCTTTTTTGGCGGAGAGCCTGGCCTCCATGCTGTTGCCGGTGAACATGAGGTGAAAGGCGTAGTAATCGCTGTACTGGGGATAGATGCCGTAGGCAGCAAAGCCGCCGCCCAGGCCGTTTCCCCGCACATGCATATTGGCGATGGCCTTCATGACCCTCGCCCCAGTAAAACGCTCCCCGTCCCGGTTCATTGCTCCGAAGATGGAGCAGGCGCAGATGTCCTTATTGTATAGCTCCCGTCTAATCCTTGGCATAATAATCTACAGCTCCATCAATCGACCATGTGCAGGCAGCTCTTGATCCAAATATTCATTTTATATCTATTTAAGAAATATTCACAATATTTATGAATCTCGCCGGTCGACGCAGCACCCATCCCTTTCATGATTTTTCCTCGCACATTTCCTCGATTGGAGTTGTTTGATTAATTAATGTTCCTCGATTTCTCTGGCCGGCAAAAATAAAAAGGTGAGCCCGGAGGAGGGGCTGCATGCGGGCTCAGTTCGGACCTAAAGCAGGGGCAGATACCTCTCCAGCTCCCACTGGGTCACATTCATGCGGTAGGCATCCCACTCAGCCTTCTTGTTGGTGATGAAGGCCTTGAAGACGTGCTCTCCCAGGGCCTCGCGAATGAGCTTGCTCTCCTGGGTGAGGAGGATGGCGTCGTTGAGGCTGCCCGGCAGGGAGGCAATGCCGGCCTTCTTCCTCTCTTCGTCGCTCATGTGATAGATATCCTGCTCCTGGGGGGCAGGCAGGTCGTACTTGTTGGCGATTCCGGCAAGGCCCGCGGCCAGCATGACCGAGAAGGCCAGGTACGGATTGGCCGCCGGGTCCGGGCTTCTGTACTCGACTCTGGTGGCAGCCTCCTTTCCCGGTTTGTACATGGGCACTCTGACCAGTGCGGACCTGTTTCTCCTCGCCCAGCAGATGTAGACCGGTGCCTCATAGCCGGGGACCAGGCGCTTGTAGGAGTTGACCCATTGGTTTGTTACGGCTGTGATCTCAGGGGCGTGCTTGAGCAGGCCGGCTATGTAGTACCTTCCCTCCTCGGAGAGGTGGTAGGGATCACCGGCATCGAACATCACATTTCTCTTGCCCTGGAAGAGGGACTGGTGGACATGCATGCCGCTTCCGTTCTGGCCGAAGATGGGCTTGGGCATGAAGCTGGCGTGATAGCCGTAGCGGCGGGCGATCTCCTTGACTGTGATCTTGTAGGTCATGACGGTATCGGCCATGGCCAGAGCATCCTTGTAGCGCAGGTCGATCTCATGCTGGGAGGGTGCGACCTCGTGGTGGCTGTACTCCACGTCTATGCCCATGGAGTCCAGGGCCAAGATGGTGTCACGGCGCAGGTCGGAGGCGTTGTCGGCAGTGGTCAGGTCGAAGTATCCGCCGCTGTCCAGGATCTCAGTGCTGTTTTCGTTCTTGAAGTAGAAGAACTCCAGCTCCGGGCCTACCAGGAAGTTGTAGCCTTTGTCCTTCAAGCGCTGCAGGTTTCTCTTGAGGACGTATCTGGGGTCGCCTTCGTAGGGTGTGCCGTCGGGATTCTGGATGTCGCAGAACATGCGGGCCACGGCGTGCTCCTGTTGCCTCCAGGGGATGAGTTGGAAGGTGGTTGGGTCCGGCTTGGCGACCATATCGGACTCGTGGATCCTGGCGAAGCCCTCGATGGAGGAGCCGTCAAAGCCCATGCCCTCAGAGAACGCGCCCTCCAGTTCGTTCGGATTGATGGCGAAGCTCTTGGGAACGCCCAGGATATCAGTAAACCAGATTCGGACAAATCTTACATTATACTTGTCGATTGCCTCAAATACTTCATCTTTTGACTTAGTTTGCAGAGCCATTTTTCTTAGCCTCCAAGAGGATAGGTGTTATGTTTATAATTTATAGGTATTTGAGATGAAGTCTTAATTGTTATGAGAAATTATGATCGCAAAATGGATAATCAAATAGTGCACAATTCTATTTATTATGAATTTAAGGATTATGAATAGGTCATAATGAAAAATCGATAATGAGGAAAATTCTCCAGCAAGCACGAGCTTTTTGTCTTCTTGATGCAAGTCGATCTCACTCGTGTACTTTTCGCGACCACTCCAATTGAATCACCGATGGACGCTTATTGCGACTTAGGGAAAGATTAAATATATAAAAAAAAGATGTATGCTCATTTGGTCTAATATGGGCTGGATTATGGAAGAGGGAAGAGGGTCTGCGATGCTGAAGAGATGGAATGTATTATTTGTGACTATAGCGCTTCTATGCATTAATATGATCGGCTTATCGGTTTGTGAAGAGGAAAAGGTCTCCCTCTTAACCGATCTCGTGGATGCGGTCATGCCCGGCACTGTGTACATTCAGACATACGACTCGGATGATAGGCAGATGTCTGCAGGCAGCGGCTTTTTCGTCAATGATGAAGGCTATGTGGTCACATGCAATCATGTAGTTGAGGACGAGACAGAAAACTGCAATCTGACCAGGAAATTCGCTTACGCCAAGGTTACAACATCGGATTCAAAGCAATATGCGGCCCTGCCCATCATATATGACCCGGAAGGCGATCTTGTGATCTGCAAGCTCGTGGACACGGATATTTCGGACAGCCCAATGCAGGCACTTCCGATAAGCACATCGTATCCAAAAGTCGGTGAGGATATTTTTGTGATAGGCGCTCCTGAAAACAACAGGTTTTCAGTTACCAAAGGGATAATTTCCAGCATCAGTAGGAAGCTGAGCGAACTTCCTCACCTCAAGACTGCTTTTCAAATCGACGCATCAGTCCTGCCAGGTTCGAGCGGCGGGCCGGTCTTCAACATGTATGGAGAAATAGTAGGCATAGTGAGATCCACTGAGGGACCGGGTGTGAACTTCGTCATTCCGGCAGAGAGGATTGAGGATCTAATATCAATGCCTTCTGCTGCCGCTCCGGGTAAAGATTTTGAAATGAAATTTGATGACATTGTCTTTGATGTTAATTCTGATTTCCTGCTATCCAGTACTGCGCTGGAGGCTGAGGACGGCAATCTCATCGTTTCGGCGTTTCTGAATCAGAAAAATGAAACAATACTGGCAAATATCACACTCGATGGAGACAGGGAGTGGTTCAGAGAATACCGGGAATGCCAAATCACTTCGGTCCAGATGAACGATGACGGAGGATATATTCTTGCAGGCGCCAGTCCGTCGTTGTCTGGCGATGGGGCAAAAGCAACGCTGATAAAGGTCGATTCGGATGGGTATAAGATATGGAGCCGGTCCTATGGGGAGCCTGATAAAAATATGGGATTCCACTCAGTAGAGGATACTGGAGACGGATATGTCATGGCGGGTTTTAAAGGCGACCGGGAGGGTAATCGTGATAGCCTTCTCATGAAAACCGATTCCAATGGTGAGGTGGAATGGAGCAGGACATTCGGGGAACCAGAGTATAGAGGTGTTGCTTCTTCCGCAGAGAAAACAATGGATGGGGATTTTGTCTTATTAGAGTTGCACGGTTCTGACAGCTCGTTGATGAAGGTAGATTCAACGGGCAATGAGCTATGGAATAGGACATACGATAATTGTGTCATTTGTTCCTTTCAGGAGACGACAGATAAAGGCTTTATTCTTGCAGGCTTCATGGATCTTAAAAACCCATTTGTAACTGATGCCTGTGCTGCATTGCTGATCAAAACCGATAAAAATGGATGCCCGGTTTGGAGCAGAATCTTATTTGCCAGTTCATCCGGCGACTCGATGAATTCTCGCTTTTTCTCTGTCCGGCAGACAAGTGATGGCGGGTACATCCTCGGCGGAATGAGAGACTGGAAAAACCGGGGGACCGATATTGATGGATGGGTGGTCAAAACGGATTCCAGGGGAAATGAGGTGTGGAACGAAAGCCTGGGCGGATTAAAGCTTGACGCGATATTCTCTGCGCAGCAGGCAGATGACGGAGGCTATATTCTTGCAGGTGCCACAAGCTCTTACAGAGAGACGCTGATAGATGATGACCCGGTTATGTGGCTGATAAAGCTGGAAGGCTAAGAAAGGATATGAGACTATAGAATATTATGAACTCAAAAGAAGTGCTGCCATGAAGATCTCCCTCATCCTGGCCCACCCCCGTCCGGGTAGCTTCAATCACGCCATCGCAGATGCCGCCGTTGCGGCTCTCCACAAAAGCGGCCACACCGTCGCTTTCCATGACCTTTACCAGGAGGGCTTTGATCCCCTCCTGGGATATGAGGAGATCGCCAGGGACGTGCGTGTTCCCAACATGATCCGGATGCACTGCGCAGAGATTGTCGAAGCTGATGGGATAGTAATAGTGCATCCCAACTGGTGGGGCATGCCTCCCGCCATACTGAAAGGCTGGGTGGACAGGGTCATTCGCCCCGGCCTGGCCTATGAATTTCTGGAGGGCGACAGCGGCGAGGGAGTGCCCCGCGGGCTGCTCCGGGCCGGGCGGGCGGTCGTCTTCACCACATCAAACACCTTTCCGGAGAGGGAGGAGCGTGTCTTCGGCGATCCCCTGCAGACCATTTGGAAGAACTGCATCTTCGGCCTCTGTGGAGTCACCGACTTTCACAGGAGGAACTACGGAGTGATTGTGACCAGCACAAAAGAGCAGCGCGCCCTTTGGCTTGAGGATGTGCGGGAGACAGTAACTAAAATTTTTCCGGGATAAAAAAAGATAAAGATATTTTTAGCCCCGCCCCAGCGACTTCTGATAGGCCTTCCACCCCGGACACCATCCGGTATGCCACTGCCAGATCCTGGAGATGATCGAGCCGGGATGCTTCTCCGAATACCTGCGCAGGGGGCAGGATTCGCACATATGCCTCTTCTCTGCCATCCATTATCCCCTGATCAGGCCCTCTCCGCGGAATACCAGCTTTGCCTCCTCGAAGGAGAGGTCGGAGGGGGGAATGATGATGTCCGAAGGCCGGATCTCCGCCGGGTCGAGGGGCTTTGCCAGGCTCTTTACTGAGCTTATCAACTCAGAGATGTCTCTGGAAAAATCGCCCTGATTGCCGGATTTCAGATCCCTGACGATTTTATTGTCGATCTCGTTAATCCCCTCCGCCAGCTTGTCGTCCAGCAGATACTGCCCTTCGCCCAGAATCCTGATGATCATTTCTTGATCTCCTCCTTCATTTTGGCAAGCATGTCATCCACATTGCTTTTGGCTTTGGCCTGGGCGATCTCTGCCCCCAGCTCGTCGCCTCCGGAATAGTCGGTCAGCGTCCCGGCCTCCAAAAGCTCGTCCAGGGCGGCAGACCGGGCTTTCATGTTCTCGGTCTTCTCCTCGGCCCTCTGCACAGCCATGCCCACATCGGCCATCTCCTCGCTGATCCCGGTCACAGATTCGGTCACCTTGACCTGAGCCTCAGCCGCCGAATACTGGGCTTTGATGGTCTCCTTCTTGGCGCGGAAGGCCTCCACCTTGGTGGCGAGGCGGCTCTCGGCTGCCACGAGCTTGTTCTTCTGCTCATTGAGGTCTCTTATCTGCCCGTCCAGGGTCTGCATCTGGGCTAAAAGGGCGGCCTTGTTCTCCAGAGCCTTCCTGGCCAGATCCTCCCGGCCGGCCTGCAAGGCGTCCCTGGCCTGGCCGTCCAGCTTGTCGAGCTCTATCTGCAGCTTGGACTTCTGTATCACAAGCCTGTTTTTGGATGTGTTCACCTCGACCACGCCCCGCTTGACGTTTTGCAGGAGGGCCAACTGCTTTTCGTAGGACAGATCCAAAGTCTCCCTGGGATCCTCAATCCTGTCCATGATCTTATTCATCTTTGCCTGCACTACAGTGCTCATTCTATCCAGGAAACCCATAATAAACTCCCCTAATGTTCTCTCTGCTAAATGAAATGCAAACTATCTATGGAATTGAAGCTACTTATAGTCTTTTGTGGCTCCTCGCTATTTCCTGTGGGTGGTTAAGCGGTTCTTTGTCTCTGTGTCTCTCTCGTCCTATGGTTGGCCAGGCCGACAATCGAGCTTACTGCTACTGAACAAAACCACAGAGGCACAGAGGCACAGAGATGAGAATAAACCTGATTGCTATCCGTGATCACCCTTTGGCCCATCATCTCCCATAGCCCTTTCCAGGGCTCTTCTGCCGGCCAGGCTGTATGCCTCGGCCAGCAGGTCAGCCAGATTGGATTTGCCGATGGAAAAGGGAGAGTCTCCCAGCCGCTTCAAGACCGCATTCTCCACGTCCGGACGCCGGGGATTGATCTGCAGCCCTGCCAGGCCGGGTCCCTTCTGCCAGTATGACTCCAGGCACTCTTCCAGCGGCCTGACCGCCTCTCTCTCGGAGGATATCGGGCTGACTGCTGCTGCCAGTTGGCCGTCTTCCTGCATCGCATCCAAAGAGCGCAGGGCACGCAGATCCTCCATCAGCTCCTCCTTGCCTTTTCCCCGCAGCTTGAAAATGAGAAAGGGATCCCGGTCAAACTCCTCGGCCAAAAGAAAGTATACGGCTGCTATGTGTTTGCAGGGGTTGGACCAATCAGGACAGGTGCAGTCGGTCTTCAGGTCGGCTCGCTTGCCTGGAAAGAGGGATATTCCGCAATCAGAGAACGCCTCTTCGATGTCCTGGGGCATCTGGCCGGAGAGCAGCCGGGCGGAGAATGCTGCCTTCTCAGACATGGCCTTCTCCGCTTTATTCCATTGCTCATCGGAGAGAGGCTTCAGCTTGATTGCAACCTCGTAGGGATCGGGGAACGTGCCTTGCACTTTGGCCCGGACGGATCCCTTCACGACATCGATGCTGATCACCTGCCCCTTCCGGGCATAGGACTTTCCCCGGTTTAGCCTCGCCCCTAAATCGAAGGACTCCAGGACGGCCACCCAGCGCTTGGACCACCAGGTCTCTCCGATACAGCCTCGCTTGCTCTTGGCCTTCAGTCCGTTCTTTACAGCCTTCGGCTCCGTCCTCTCATAATGCATCCAGTAGTAAGGGCTCATAACCTCATCCCCTCCCTTCCTCGCGTCGCAATGTGAATATCTGCCTCAAGGCGTCATCAGACATCTCAGTGAGCCACGCCTCGCCGCTGCCTATGACCGAATCGGCCAGAGACTTCTTGCTCTCAATCATCTCGTCAATCTTCTCTTCCAGGGTGCCCAGGCATACGAACTTGTGGACGAAGACATTCTTCTTCTGGCCGATGCGAAAGGCCCTGTCGGTTGCCTGGTTCTCCACAGCCGGATTCCACCAGCGGTCGAAGTGAAAGACGTGATTGGCGGCGGTTAGATTCAGGCCGAAGCCGCCCGCCTTCAAAGACAGTATGAAGACGGGAGTGCTTCCTGCTTGGAAGCGGGCGATCATCTCCTCTCTCTTCGCCCTGGGAGTGCCTCCGTGCAAAAAGAGGGCCTCCAGGCCCATCTTCTCCTGAATGTGATGCCTGAGCATGGCACCCATGCCGGCAAACTGGGTGAAAATCAGAGACCGGTCTCCCGCGGAGGCCGCTTCGTAGAGCATCTCCTCCAGGCGGGCCAGCTTTCCCGATCTGCCGTCCAGGGAGCTGGCATCCTGCAAGAAGAGGGCGGGGTGGTTACAGATCTGTTTGAGCTTGGTCAGGGCGGCCAGGATCTGGCCACGCCTTTTTATGCCCTCCATCTCAAAAATTTTGCCCAGCATCTCCTCGACCACAGCCGCATAGAGGGAGGCCTGCTCCTCGGTCAGGCTGTAATTGACCTTCATCTCCATCTTGAGGGGCAGGTCGCGTATGACCGCGGGATCGGTCTTGAGCCGGCGCAGGATGAAGGGCTGGATAATTGAGCGCAGTGATACAGAGCGCTCCTGATTTCTGTATTTTTCAATAGGCAGTGTGAACTGCTTTCGGAATGCCTCCTTGGAGCCCAGGTATCCGGGATTGAGAAAGTCCATGATGGACCATAGCTCCGCAAGCCGGTTTTCCACGGGAGTTCCGGTGAGGGCGATTCTGTTTTGACAAGCCAGGCGCTTTATGGCCCGGGTCTGCTGTGCTTCCTGGTTCTTGATGTTCTGGGCCTCGTCCAGGATCACATGGCCCCAAAAAACGGCGGAGAGATCCTCTTCGTCCTTCGACGCCAGGGCGTATGTGGTTATGACCACGTCCCGGCTGGATGCCTCTTTGACGAATTCCGAGCCGGTGAGCCTGTTTATGCCGTGGTGGGTGAGGACACTAAGGGACGGGGCAAAGCGCTGAATCTCCCTGGCCCAATTTCCGGCCACGGAGAGGGGGCAGATGAGGAGCGCCGGGCCGGATGCCATATCAGGCTGATCCTTTTCCTGCTTTTTAATCCTGAGAAGAAATGCTATCAGCTCCACAGTCTTTCCAAGGCCCATATCATCAGCCAGGCACGCCCCCAGCCCAAGACGGTGCAGGTATTCCAGCCACGAGACGCCCCGGAGCTGATAGGGGCGAAGGGTGCCTTGCAGGCTTTCCGGCTGGGCGGAGTCCTGCAATTGGGCATGGGGACGGGATAAGGCAGCCAGCATCTCCTCGATCTTTCCGGAGACTGACACCCCCAGGACGGGAAGGGCGGAGCCGGCGTCGGGAAGAATGCCGTCTTGCAGGCTCAGCCCCAGGCCCAGCCCCAGCCGCAAAGCCTCGGAGAGAGGCATATCTCGCTCTTTTCTCTCCCGGAAGAAGGCGATGGCCGACTCGATGTCCTGGGCGGACAGCTCAATCCACTCTCCTCTCATGCGCACCAGAGGCACCTTCAGGCGGGACAGTTCCTTGAATTCGGCTTCGCTGAGCGTCCTGTCCCCCAAAGAGAGCTGCCAGTCGAATCTAACCAGGTCGTCCAGGCCGAAGAGAGAGGGACCGGCCCGTCCATCCTTTTTGGGCCTGTCCGAGAGATGCAATTTCACGCCCAGGCGGCTGGCGGGACGCTGCCACCAGGTGGGAAGCAGCACCCCAAAGCCGTTCTGCTCCAGGAGGGGAGCCTTCTCTCTTAGGAAGGAATAGGCCTCTTCCGTCTGCATGGCAAGGCCGGTGGGCCTCGCCGTATCCAGGCAGCTACCGATCATGGGAAAGACCCTCTCCGCCCGGCCCAGGTCTGCCAGGAGCTGCTCTTGCGGATTGGAGAGCCTTTTTAAAAGCACTGTCAGGGCTTTGGATCGGGTGCGCCAGACCTCTTCAGCGGGCACGAGAAGGCTTCTGTCGTCCTTAGCCTGCAGAAATATGCTCAGATGCCACAGGTCATCCTCCGCTTCAGCAGGGGGAGCCTCCAGCCGAAAACAGGTTCTGAAAGCCACGTCCTCCGCTTGGGGATGCAGGACGTCCGTCCAATTGCCAAGCTCTTTGCCGAAGGCATGGAGATCTTCTTGCTGAGCCTCAAGGGCGGCATCATCGGCATTCTGGGCCAGGAGGGCTTTGATAAACTGCCGGGCCAGGGCGCCATTTTTGGCAGGCCTGCCCCGCCGCTGGGAAAGGATAGGCGTGCCGTTATGAGATAGCGAGCCCCTCACCAGCCAATCCACCGAATAGTTCAGAAAGCTTTTCACCAGCCAGCCGGGGGAAATGGCGGAGGCGGGACCGCCGGCAGAGCTGCTGCAGGCTGAGCTGCTGCGGCATGCAGAGAAAGCCAGGCAGCCGGGCGGAATTGAGCCGGCGAAGGCCCGGCATCGCTCTTCGTCCTTTTCATCAATTACTGCCTTCCAGTATGCCCTGTTCTCTTCGGAGAGGGCGGGCACAAACTGCTGCCGTCCCACCAGCTCCAGGGCAAAGAGGCAAAGCTCCGACCAGAAGAGGGTGGAATCGGCATAGGCCGTGCCGGCGGACGGCTGGGGTGCAATGCCGAGGAGCATCTCGACAGCCGTCGGGCCGTCCAGGACCAGGGCGGGGACGGTGCACTCCAGAAGGCGGAGCGGCTTTTCCGGCGAGAAGTCCTCTCTCAATAGCCAGGGAGAGGGAAGAGGCCCGGCTGAGCCGGCGGGCAGGCGCAGGCAGAGGCGATAGCTCTTTGCTCCCGACGCTTTTTGGCGCAGGCCGGTGGGCAGTTGCCGCATCAGATTGCTTTGGGGGACGGCAAAGGGATGAGCAGAATCTGCGGGTGGATCTGGATGGCCCTTTCTCTTCTTTCCATGTGAGGAGAGGGGCAGACTGGACGACTCGCCCCAGATGTAGAATGCCCCACCATCCCAGATGGAGTGAATGACCTGCATGCAATTTACTACCCGGAGGCTATCACGGCAATCTTTTCGTATTCGAGCTCTTCTCTGGAGTGGGGCTGCTTCTCCTCATCGGGATAGCCGAAGGCGATCATGCATTCAACCCTGTAATTTTCCGGCAGGGAAAGAGATCTTTTGACGAAATCCTCCGCCGACTGCTCGCTGTCGTGCTTTCTGTTTCTGATCTGAATCCAGCAGGAGCCCAGCCCCAGGCTGCAGCCGGCAAGCTGCAGGATTATGGCGGCGATGGAGCAGTCCTCCACCCAGACATCCGTGTGGCCCTCCTCTGCGCAGACCACAACGCCTAAAGCCGCACCCTTCAGAAAGCCGGAGCCGCTCTCCTTGGCCCTGGAAAGCTCCTCCAGCCGGGACGGGTCAGTGACAAAAGAAAAGCGCCAGGGATTGACGCCCCGCGAGGAGGGAGCGCGAAGGGCAGCCTCCTTCAATAGTTGGA
>DAOPZB010000037.1:0-11499 GCA_035353195.1 Methanothrix sp.
GTTGCCGAAAATTAGGCCTACTGCTACTGAACAAAACCGCAGAGACGCAGAGGCACAGAGGAAAGACCGAAAGCGATATGATACGTGACGGAGAATTGATCAGCCGATTATGTCCAGGCTTTCGCCCCTCATGGAGCAGTACTACCGGGAGAAGAGCCGGTACCCCGATGCACTGTTGCTCTTTCGCGTCGGCGACTTTTATGAGACATTCGCCGAGGATGCGGTGGTCGTCGCCCGCGACCTGAACATCACGCTCACCTCCCGGCAAAAGGACGACGAGGGCAATAAGATCCCTCTGGCGGGAGTGCCCTACCATGCCCTGGATGCCTACCTCGCCAGGCTCATCCGGGCCGGCCATAAAGTGGCCATCTGCGACCAGGTGGAGGACCCCAAGCTCGCCCGGGGCCTGGTCAAAAGGGAGATCACCCGGGTGGTGACGCCGGGCACAGTGGTCGAGCCGGCCATGCTCGACGAGTCCAGCAACAATTTCCTGGCGGCCGTGGTGGTCGACGACGGCGGCAATGAAGGCAAAATGGCGGGCCTGGCCTTCCTGGACGTCTCCACCGGCGAGTTTCTCACAACTGTTGTGTCTTACGCCCGGCTGCCGGCAGAGTTGGCCAAGTTCCGGCCTGCGGAGTGCATTTCTGCCACTCCCCTGCCCTGGGAGGGCGGCAGACAGCAGATCCTGGTGGATGCCGTCTTTTCGGAAGAGAGCGCGGCGGAGGCTTTGAAGGAGCGCTTCGGCTCGGACTGGGGGCAGCATCAGGGGCTGGAGAGCCGACCGCTCTGCGCCCGCGCCTGCGGGGCAGTTCTCGCTTACCTCAGGATGAGCCGCTTTGAGGCCCTGGGACATCTGCAGGAGATCCGCTACTGCTCCGGCTCGGAGTTCCTGGTCCTCGATGATGTGACGCTCCGAAATCTGGAGGTCCTGCGAAACATCCGCGACCGATCCCGGCGGGGCACTCTGCTGGAGTATCTGGGCCACACAAAGACGGCCATGGGCGCCCGAACTCTGGCCCGGTGGATAGAGATGCCGCTTCTCTCAAGATCGGAGATCGCCCGCCGGCTGGACGGCGTCCAGGAGCTGAAGGAGGACGGCCTGCTGCGGGAGGGGCTGATGGGGCTGCTCAAGGGCTGCGCCGACCTGGAGAGGCTGCTCTCCCGAATCACCCTGGGCCTGGCCGGACCCAAGGAACTGGTGGTGCTGAGGAGCACTCTGCAAAAGCTTCCCGAATTGCAGATGCTGCTCGCGGAGAGAAAGAGCCCCATTCTGCTCGACCTCTCCTCGAGGCTATCGCCCCTGCCGGAGATGGCCGCACTTCTGGATAGAGCCATCATCGACGACCCGCCCACCCATATCCGGGAGGGAGGCGTGATCCGGGACGGATACGATGAAGAGGTCGATCGGCTGCGCTCCCTCCTCCGGGACGGCCGGGGCTGGATGGCCCGCCTGGAGGGTGAAGAGCGGGAGAAGACGGGCATCAAGTCACTGAAGGTCGCCTACAACAACGTCTTCGGCTACTATCTGGAGGTGACCCGGGCCAATCTGCACCTCGTTCCGGAACACTACATCCGAAAGCAGACCCTGGCCAATGTGGAGCGCTTCATCATACCTGAACTTAAAGACATGGAGTCTCAGATCCTCTCCGCCCAGGACAGGTCCGTATCCTTAGAGCAGGAGATCTTCGCCCGCCTGGCAGAAAGCATTGCCAAAGAGGCCCATGCCGTTCAGGATAGGGCGGCGGCCATAGCTGAGGCCGATGTCCTCTTGGCCCTGGCGGTGGCCGCAGCGGAGGGCGGTCTGGTCAAGCCCCAGTTCGACGAGCCGGGCGGGGATGAATCGAACGGAAAGGCCGGCCGGCTTTATCTGCGCGCCGCCCGCCACCCCGTACTGGACAGGGCCATGCGGGGCTCATTTGTGCCCAACGACGTGCTGCTGGACGGCGGCAACAACCGCTTCATCATCCTCACCGGCCCCAACATGGCCGGAAAGTCCACATTCATGCGCCAGGTGGCCCTCTGCTGCATCATGGCCCAGGCCGGCTCGTTTGTGCCCGCCGACTTCGCAGAGCTGCCCATCCTGGACAGGATATTCACCAGAGTTGGAGCCTACGACGACCTCTCCGCCGGCCAGAGCACATTCATGGTGGAGATGAAGGAGATCGCCGCCATCCTGGCCGGGGCGGGCAGGAGCAGTCTGGTCCTGCTGGACGAGGTGGGACGGGGCACCAGCACATTCGACGGCCTCTCCCTGGCCTGGGCCATATCCGAATACCTGCACAGCTCCATCCAGTGCAAATGCATCTTTGCGACCCACTATCATCAACTGACCCAACTGGAGGGTCTCTTGCCCGGCATCAAGAACTACAGCATTGCCGTCAAGGAGGAGAAGGGCACAGTCACCTTCTTGCGGACGGTGGTTCCGGGGGCAACCGACAAGAGCTACGGAGTGCACGTGGCCCGGCTGGCGGGGCTGCCGGAGGCGGTGACCCGCCGCGCCGACCAGATCCTAAAGGAGATCGAAAAAGAGGCGGTGATCGAGCCCCTCTCCCGTAGCAAAAAGGCAAAGAGGTCCTCCCGCTACACTCAATTGATATTCTTCGACAGCCCCACGGAGGGCGGGGCCATAATGCAGCCCAAAGAGGATAGCCCCATACTGGAGGAGATCAGGTCGCTGGACATAGATGCCATGACGCCCCGCCAGGCACTGGAGCGTCTGGCCGAATACCAGAAGAAGCTGGAGGTGGTGGTTTCAGATGGGGAAAATCTTCCTGCTCGATGAGGACACCATAAACAAGATTGCCGCCGGGGAGGTCATCGAAAGGCCGGCCTCGGCCGTCAAGGAGCTGGTGGAAAACTCCATCGACGCGGGAGCGGGCCGAATCCTCATTGAGATCGCCGAGGGGGGAAAGCGCTTCATCAAGATAACAGACGACGGCTGCGGCATAGCCGCCGAGGACCTGCCCCTGGCCTTTCAAAAGCACGCCACATCCAAGATCCGTGACGCTGAGGACCTCAACTCCATCGCCACCCTGGGCTTTCGCGGCGAAGCCCTGGCCAGCATCGCCAGCGTCAGCAGAAGCGTGGTGGTGGTGACCAAAACGCCCGGCTCCATCTCCGGGTCCTACCTCCGCCTGGAGGACGGAAGGATTGTGGAGAGAAAGGAGGTGGGAGCGCCCCAGGGAACGGCCATCACCGTCTGGGACCTCTTCTACAATGTGCCGGCCAGGAAAAAGCACCTCAAAGGGGCGGAGGCAGAAGCCGTGCATATCGCCGACACCGTGAGCGAGATGGCCATAATCCATCATGACATATCCTTCGAACTCTTCTCAGGCAGACGCACCGTCTTCAAGTCAGTGGGCTCGTCAAGCTGGGATGATGTCCTGGTTCGCCTCTTCGACCTGAAGACGGTCAGGGGCATGACCCCCATGAAGGCGGAGGGGCCGGGCTGGAGCCTGTCCGGCCTGGCGGGCGATCCCCTGGCAGCACGCAGTAGCCCGGACAGGATATTCATCTTCGTCAACGGCAGAGCGGTATCCTCCCGTCCCCTGTTGGCAGCTCTCCGCGAGGCCTACAGGAACATCATTGCCCCAGGCAAGAGCCCGGCGGCAGTGCTCTCCCTGGTCATAAACCCGGAGCTGGTGGATGTCAATGTCCATCCGGCGAAAAGAGAGATCCGCCTGCTGCATGAGCCGGAGATCGCCCTGGCAGTCACCACGGCGGCCTCAGAGGCTTTGCAGGAGCACGCTCGCCGCTGCCAATGGGGCAAAGATGTGGGCAGAGCCCAGAGCCAGGCCGGGAGCGCAGACGGCATTGCTGAAGATGCCGAAGACCGCCCTTCCGTTCTGGCGCAGAGCCTCTCCCAGAGCACTCTTCCTCTGCAATCTGAGGAGACGCCTGCTTTGCCGGAGCCGTCCGGGCAGGCCGTCCGGCCCAAGCTGAAGATCCTGGGCCAGATCAGGAGGCTTTACATCGTGGCCGAGTCGGAGGAGGGGCTGGTCCTTATCGACCAGCACGCTGCGGCGGAGCGCATCCGCTTCGAGAGGCTGGTGAGGCAACATGGCAGCAAGAGCATCCGCCAGGAGCTGGCCGAGCCGGTTTTCATTGAGCTGTCCCCCAGCGAGAGGCTGATGCTGGCCGCCTGGCAGCAGACATTGCAGGACATAGGCTTTGAGATCCAGCCCTTCGGAGGAAACAGCTTCTCAGTGCGGTCCGTCCCCGCCTTGGGCAGGAGGCTGGAGAGCGCCGAGGCGGTGCACGACGTCCTGCGAGACCTATTTGCTTCCGGGACAGTCAGCCCAAATTCCACCAACAGAGACGATATCCTCAAGCTCCTGGCCTGCCGGGGCTCCATAAAATCGGGAAAGGAGCTGACCGTCGGCGAGATGAAGGCTCTCGTCGAGGAGCTTTACAATTGCTCCGCCCCCCAGACCTGCCCCCACGGCCGGCCGGTGGCTGTGGTTCTGGACGAAGCCCATCTGGAGAGGCTCTTCGGGAGGAGATAGAGATGGCCTTTTCTAGAAGGCACTACATCCCCACCACATGGATCTGGAAGGATTTGCCAAGAGGGGTCTGTTGCGAGAGGACCCTGATGTAAAGTCCAAGCTCATTGCCCTGATCAGAGAGGTCAAGCAGATACCGGAGAGCCGGGCAGCCGTCCTGGCCGGGGCGGTGCTGGAGGAGGCGCAGGCAACGCTGCACCCCCGGGGGGAGGTCTTCTCTCTGCAGAGCGCCGGGGTTACAATGGGCGACTTCGGAGTAGGCTCGCGCGGCTCAGGCGACTTTTATACCCACACCAAGATCGCCGAGGTCATAGGCCGCACCGGGGCTGTGGTAGACTCCCGAGAGCTGGACGACTCCGGAGTGGTCAGAGCCGGTGGCCAGTATATCACCGTAACCGTTGACGGCATGCACTCCCGGCTGAGCGACTATCCCTTCCTGGCCGGATTTCACGTCACCCGCGCCGCTCTGCGCGACGTCTACGTCATGGGGGCGAAGCCCGTCGCCCTTCTCTCCGATATTCACCTGGCGGACGACGGGGACCTCTCCCGTCTCTTCGACCACATCGCCGGGATAGCCACGGTCTCGGAGCTGATAGGAGTTCCCCTCATCACCGGCAGCACGCTACGCATCGGCGGAGACATGGTCATCGGCGACCGGCTCACCGGCTGCGTGGGGGCGGTGGGAGTCTCGGAGAGGCTGACCGCCCGAAAGAGCGCCCGGCCCGGAGACGTCATACTGATGAGCGAGGGGGCCGGCGGGGGCACTGTCTGCGCCGCTGCCCTCTACTATGGCCGGCATGAGGTGGTGGAGGAGACCCTCAACATCAAGTTCCTGGAGGCATCCGAAGCTCTGCTCGCAGAGGATCACAATATTCATGCCATGACCGATGTGACCAACGGCGGCATTCGCGGCGATGCCAAGGAGATATCCTACACCGCAGGGGTCAGGCTCGTCTTCGAGGAGGAGAAGATGCGCCGGCTGGTCAATGCCCGCGTCCTGGAGATGCTGGAGTCCCTGCAGATCGATTATCTGGGAGTGTCCATCGATGCCCTGCTCATCATCGCTCCCCCGGAGGAGGCTGATGGCATTATTGCGACCATCCGCCGGGCCGGCGTGGCGGTTGAAGAGATCGGAGCCGTCGAAGAGGGATCGGGAGCTGAGCTGGTCATGGACGGAAAGTCGAGCGATTTCTCCCCGCGTTTTCGCGAGGCGGCCTACACACCCATCAAGAAGGCGGTGGGCCAGGATGCCCAGAGGGATGTGGCGGAGATGGCCCGCAAAGTCGACCTGGCGGCAGCTCATGCTGTGGAGAAGAAAAGGAAATTTGTCGAGAAGATCGGTCGAAAATAATTCAATTTTTTACAAATTGTAATTCAAATTTTTACAAAGTTATTTATTTTTAAAAGGCTTACTGAATGTAATAATAATAGTAAATATTTTTTTTACATAAATAAACTATTTATACCATAACGTACTTCAATTAATGCAAGGGAGCAAAAATAAGGGAGAAGATAACAATGAAGGAATCGTTCGTCATGAGATTTGATGAGAAAGATATAGAGGTCGTGGAGACTCTGAAGAGCCTGGGAGTGCCCCGAAAGGTCTCCAATATGATCGCATATCTGGCCAGCGGCACTGAAGCCACATCTAGGGAGATCGAGAGAGGTTCTGACCTGCGTCAGCCGGAGGTATCCATTGCTCTACGCACCCTGAGGAAGAACAACTGGGTGGAGGAGAAGATGACCAGAAGCGACGGAACGGGAAGGCCCATGAAGGTCTACCGGCTCAAGGCACCCATTGAGGACATATTGCATTACTACGAGCAGGAAAAGCTGAATGAGGCCAACGCCGCCCTGCAATCCATACAAAGGCTCAAAACACTGCTCGGTGAGGCGGAATCAAGCTAATCAATAGGGGAGTTGGGGCATCCGGGCAGATGTCAAAAATTTTTATTATATTTTTTCACATTCATATCTTATTAGGATGGTGCCGCGATGGCCTTTGACCCCATCCTGCCGATTATATTTACTTTCTAAGAAAGATTTTCACGATGGGGATATATAGAAGGAATGCCTAATATAAATCGTAAGCAGGCTGGGTGCTGTTGTGATAGAGGCATTAGCAAGCTTATCATCAGGTGGTTCATTGACGGTCATAGAAGAGTCTATTCATAGGGCATACCTCAACAAGCTTGTGGGAGAAGAAGGTTTACGGATTGTAGAATGCATACCGGGCGAAGAGATCACCGATGAGAAGCTGGCGGAGCTGACGGGAATCAGCCTCAATACGGTGCGCCGCACTCTTTACCTGCTTTATGAGCACAGGCTGGCCATTTACCGGCGCAAGCGTGACCCTGATTCCGGGTGGCTGACATATCTCTGGCAATTGTGCCCTGAGAACTTCGAGAAAGCACTGGAGTCGGAGGCCAAGAGGCTGCTTCGCAAGCTGGATGAACGGCTGGCCTACGAGAAGGACAACGTCTTTTATGCCTGCACCGAGGGATGTGCCAGGTTCATATTCGATGAGGCCAGCGAAGCAAACTTCGTCTGCCCCTTCTGCCAGGGAAGCCTGGAGTTTATGGAGAACGCCAAAGTGGTGGAGACCATAGAAAGGCAGATGAACGACCTGAAGTCCTGCTTATGAGTGCAATACGGCAATATACTGCAATAAGCTGATGAACTCAGTATGCTGCTCAGTTCTATAAGCTGCTCAGTTCACGCCCCAGCACAGCCGTCCACCACCATCGAGCCATGTCCATGAGGTCGCGGCTGAACATGCCGGAGAGGCGATACTCTCCTCCCTTATTCGTGATCATGCCCGCTCCCAAAAGCTTGTTTCTCATGGCATAAAAGGCGGAGCGGCTCACATCCAGCTCACGGAGCAGCGACTCCCATTCCTGGGTTTTGAGCGGGCTGCCGCTCTTCTGTCTCTCTTCCACTATCAGGAGAAACCTCCGCCCCCGGTCAGCCGTTGCCTCTTCCTGGAAGAGACGAAGCATCAGCTCATGATAGGGATCGCGGCTGCGGCTTATGGTGTACTCCGACTTGGAGCGGACCTTGAGGGTTGTCGCGGTCCGGGGTGCTTTTTTAACGCTGGTCATCGGTCATGGCCTAACGGTCGCAGGCTATCGCCAAAAGCCGTCATAGGCCGGCCAGCACTGACCTGGCTATATCTGCATATTCGTTTCTTAATACATAGCTTCTAGGCGCACGATAGGACTTTTGATTCACATGCAATATTCCCAGACTTGAGCAGATATATCCCACCATGGAGGCTACTACTTTTTTAGATACATCCAGCCGCCTTCTCACCAATTCATGAAGAGTGGCTACAGTAAACTCTCCTGCCTCGACTATCGACTCAAGGACAATCCGCCTCAAACCATCCGTATCCAGGTTGAGGAACCTTACCATTCGGCCAATTATCTCTGACCGCTGTGGTTTCATCGTACCCCTCCAAACTACCCCCGGGATGTTCAACATTCAGACATTTACCATTACTTTAGTAATATGTATAATATATACTTTACTATATTGTGCCAATCCTTTAATGTCCGCCCTTTTGAGTACGTTGTGAGTTATGTTTTATCGAATACATTCCCGTCTATCCGTCCAGTGCATTACGATTTGTTCGCGCCTCTCGCCCGGTCATTTCGGCACCGACATCAGTTTAAGCCTGTTATGTAATCATCCTGGTGATAAAGATATGTGGTCATCATAGTCCGGCCTCTACAGTCCGGCCTCTGCAGATTTGAGCTGCCGCTCAAGATACATTTGCAGAGCAATGGTCTGAGATACAGAGATATCATGTCTGAAGATGAAGTTTGGCTGGAGGAGGGCATTGCCCTGCGCAGGATGGGCCGCTATAGTCAGGCGGCAGAGGCCCTGGAGAAGGCAATAGCAGCCAATCCCGCCAATGCCGCCGCCTGGAGAAATCTCGCCTGGGCTTTGTGTCAGATGGACAGAAACGAAGAGGCCCTGGCATCCTGCGAGAAGGCCATATCCCAGGAGCCGGAGAGCGCCCGCACCTGGATCCTGCGGGGCTTCGCCCTGCATCGTCTGGGCCGATACGAAAAGGCGGTGAACAGCTACGCCCGGGCCATAGAGCTCAATCCCCTGGGGCCGGATGGCAGAAGGGCCTGGAACAACCGGGGGGCGGCTCTGGACAATTTGCAGCGGCATGAGGAGGCCATTGAGAGCTACGACGAGGCGCTCTTCATCGATCCCTTCGACGTCTATGCCTGGAACAACCGTGGAGTGGCTTTAGGCATACTGGGCCGGCAGGAGGAGGCGAGCCGCTGCTTTGAGAAAGCCATAGAGATCGAGCCGGAGTACGCCACCGCCTGGAGGAATCTGGGCGTGGCCTGCCGGGCGCTGCATCGCGAGGAGAAGGCCGGGGCGGCGTTTGCCAGGGCGAGGGAGCTGGGGCTGGAGTAGAAAACGCAGATCAGTTAAAATTTTGCTTGATTTAGGGGCGTCCTTCTCCGCCATCCCTCATCTTTTCGGCTCAGTCTCAGGACTGTTATTCTTAAGCATCATAAGTTTTCGGGCTGTAAACAAAATGTTTATAGCATGTAAACATAATATGGCGCATGCTCACGGAGCTGTTCAAGACCGAGGAGAGGGCCATCATCCTGCACTATGTGATGTTTCGGAAATCCTTTCGCGCAGTTGATGTCTCAAGGGACACGGGAGTCACCAAAGGGCTCGTTTCTCGCTATATGCACATCCTGGAGGTGCACGGCCTGCTGAAAAAGAGAGGTCGGGAGTATTCCCCTCAGGATGGCCCTCGCAGCCGGGCCATAAGGCTCCTGCTGAACCTGGAGAGAATAGACCTATCAACTTTTTCCCTGGGCTCTGCCAGGGGCATAGGCATTTACGGGAGTTGGGCCAGGGGCACGAATGACCAGGAAAGCGACCTTGATGTTTGGATAAAAGCAGATAGCTTGCCGGAGCAGAACATCCTCGCCAGGCTGCAGAGGGATTTGAGCCTGCAGACAGGATCTGAGGTCAATCTGCTGATGCTGACTCCCGAAAGGCTGGAGAGGCTCAAGATAGAAGATCCCCCCTTTTACCATTCTCTGATGATGAATTGTGTGACACTCAAAGGTGAGATGCTTGAAGAATATAGGTGATTGTTTTGAACGCGGCCTGCTGCGCCGGGTAGAGCCTTCGTGGGCCAAGGCCAGCAATCGCTTCTTTCTGCCGGGGAATGGCTCTCCGAGGCCGAGAAGAATTTGCAGGCTGGAGCCCTGAGGTCTGCAGTCTCTTCTGCGTACCTGGCAGTATTTCATTCCGCCCGAGCCGTTCTCTTTAGAGATGGGGTGCGGGAGAAAAGCCATTATTGCATTGGCCTTTATTTACAGATATATGTCGAGGAGGGCAGCCTTGAGGAGGAGTGGCCTATGCTCTTTGACCGGATCAGAAGTGTGCGCCACGCCGATCAGTATTCTTTCATGGCTAAGCCCACTTCAGAAGAGGTACTGGAGGGGATTGATCTGGCGGAGAGGTTCAGAGAGAGAATGGAGAGACTGCTTCGCGAAACGAAAGGCGCAACAGGGTAAGGATGGAGTTTCGTGCTAAGCCCGGCGCACATCAGAAAGCCAGCGCTTTCAAGTCCTTCTTCATCCGCGGCCCGGACGGATGGCCCTGGCGATCTCCTCCACCAAAGCATCCCGGTTCTCTCTGGTGACGACTATCACCTGAAAGCTGCCCCTGATCTTCCTGGCCAGGCGGTGATTGGACCACTCGTGCAGCACCACCAGCATGGGCCGGTTTGAGGCCAGGGCCAGCTCCACGGCGGAGACGAACTTCCTGCTGGACAGCTCCATGGGCCCGATTTCGTCCACCACGACAATATCGCATTTGATTGCGCCCTGCACCGCTGCGGCACCTATTCCGTCCAGGTCCTCAGGGTGGACGCGGTACTTTCCCAGTTGCGGGCCGCTGCCCGTCTCGTCCGCCAAAATACCCACCGCGCCGCTGGCCAGGTCCAGCAGTTCGAAGCCGGTCCGCCGGTCCTTGTAGCGCCGGTCGCGGGCCAGCACTCCCCCCGGCTTCATCTTCCCTGCCCTGAGCCGATCCACCACAGAGGAGACAACTGTCGACTTGCCCACACCGGGCGGCCCGGTGACTGCAATCCTAGGGACCATATTGCTCTCTCATCCTCTCCGTATAGCGGCTCAGGCTCTCCACATCCTTTATCTCTTTTTTGACCAGCTTTTTAAGCCTGCTTCGAATCTCGGCATCTGGCCGGCAGCCCAGGGAGCGAAGGTGCATCTCTATCGTGCGGCACATCTCCTCGCCCTTGCCGTCCCAGTCGGTGAGCAGGATGATCTGCCGGTACCTCCTGGCTGCGTCTTCCGCCAGGTCCAGGGCGGAGCGGCGCGAGGCCATGATCACCGGGCCCGGCAGGCCCAAAGAGCGCAGCGCCTGCTCGTCGCGCCGGCCTTCTACTATCACCGCCGCCCCCTCCGAAGAGGCCTGGAGGAGGGTGGCGATCAACTCCTCCAGCCCCTCCAGATCGTAGGTCTTCCTGGGACGGCCCTGATCGTCCTCTCTCCTCCAAGCCATTATTCAGCCTTTCTGCCGGCTTCTTCGTCCATCTTTTTCCGGAGTGCTGCCACTGCCGCCTCTCTATCCCGGCCCCTGACCAGCAGAACCTTTCGGGGGCTTTTGTGGCCGCTTAAAACTTCGACGTCTCCAGCGGCTATGCCGAGAGCGCGAGCCAGCTCCCCGGCAAGCTGGCGGTTGGCCCTGCCTCGCGACGGCTCTTCTGTAAGTCGGGCCTCCAGAGACTTCCTCCAGGGATTGAATCCTGAGGGCACCGCCAGTCGCGAGCATCCCGGCACAACTTCAAAGCTGATGACGCAGCCCTGGGGGTGGGGCCTTATCGCCTCTTGCATATCCATTGCTGCCAATAGGGGCGCTCATCGGGAATAAAGCTTCTCTATTTGCCCAAAAAGTTAAAATATCGCCTGCGATGAAGGGAGAGAGG
>DAOPZB010000038.1:0-11478 GCA_035353195.1 Methanothrix sp.
AAATAATGATACATCGTCAAAGCCACCTCATCAACTCCTCGGCTATGATCCTGTAGCCCGCCTCGTTGGGGTGGTCCAGCCCTGGCAGGATGAGGCTACTAAGCGGCGTTCCCGCCTGCACATGCTCCATCCATGCCCCATGTACATCGACGAAGCCGGCGTCCATCTCCTCCGCCACCCTCTGCACCGCCTGATAGTAATCGAGCACCAGCCGGTCGTAGGGGGGCGTCTCCAGCGGCTGGGAGGAGAGGAGAAGGATCTCTGAATTGGGGCATGACCGGATGCGGCGCACCATTTCCACCAGGTTCATCTCGAACTCATCGAGGCCCAGGCCCAGGACGCAGTCGTTGATTCCGAAGTTGATGGTGACCAGATCCGGCTCGTAGGAGAGAACCGACCAGTCCAGCCGGGCCAGGCCGTCCATGCTGGTGTCTCCGGAGATGCCGGAGTTGACCATCCTGATATTGGCCTGCTGATACTTTTCGGCCAGCATCTCCTTCCAAAAGGAGGGAAATCCGCGGCGCACGGCATATCCGGCGGTGATGGAGTCGCCGAAGGCCACGATGGTCATATTGCAGCCGCTCTCCAGCTCGAGGCATGTCTTTTCGACCAGCCTGCCATGCCCTTCTTTCCAGTTCATGATCTCCTATTTGGCAGGTCGATTATTGGAGCTTTTCCCTGTCGGTCTCCTGCGGCCACTATAGCCGCCTTCATCTCCCGCACCAGGGCCTCCAGCCGCTCTACCTCGCCGCGGGCGATCAGGTCCACGCAGACCGAGCCCACAATGACGGCGTCCGCGCCGGCGGCGATCACCTCGGCCGCCTGCTCGGCTGTGGATATGCCAAAGCCCACAGCGCGCGGCGTTCCCACAGGCGTTCGGGCTATCAGGTCGCGCGTGCCCTGGAGTACTTCGCCCTTCGCCCCGGTGACCCCCGTCCGGGCCACCAGATAGACAAAGCCAGATGTCTCCTGCGCAATCATCTCCAGCCGTTCCTGGGGCGTGTTGGGCGCGGCCAGGAAGATCAGGTCCACGCCGTGGGCGGCGCAGGCCTGGGAGAGCGGCCCGGCCTCCTCGGGGGGCAGGTCGGGAACGATCATGCCGGTGATGCCCGACCGGGCGCAGTCTTCGGCAAATCGCTGCAGGCCGCGGGCGTAGATCATGTTGTAGTAGCCCATGAATATCTTGGGCACCGGGACGGCTGCCTCGGCTGCTATGTGGAAGTAGACATCGGTGTTCATGCCGGCGGCGATGGCCCTTTGGGCTGCCGCCTGGATGGTGGGGCCGTCTGCTATGGGATCGGAGTGGGGCAGGCCCAGCTCAATGATGTCCGCTCCGGCGGCGGCCAGCCGGCGCACCAGGTCGGGTGTGGCGGCAGGCGTCGGGTCTCCTGCGCAGATGTAGACGATCAGGAGGGGCGCGGCCTCAAAAGCCTCAGAGATTTTCATAATCCATCACCGTTGCCAGGTCCTTGTCTCCCCGTCCGGATATGTTTATGATGGCGACATCCCCCGGACGGCCCAGGTCCTCAGGGTGCTCCAGGGCATATCCCACGGCGTGGGCCGACTCCAGAGCCGGGATTATCCCTTCCAGCCGGGAGAGGGCGTGAAAGCCCTTGATGGCCGTCTCATCGCTCGCCATCCGGGGCTGCACCCTGTCGGTCTCCGCCAGGTAGGCCAGCTCCGGCCCGACTCCCGGATAGTCCAGGCCGGCGGCCACGGAGTAGGACTCCAAAATCTGGCCGTAGGGGTCCTGGAGTATCTTTGTCAGAGCGCCGTGCAGCACTCCGTCCGAGCCGTATCCCAGGCTGGCACCGTTGTCGGCAGTGCGATCGGTCTTGCCGGGGCCACGCCCACCGGCCTCCACGGCTATGAGGCGCACCGATCTGTCCTGGAGGAAGGGAGCAAATATGCCCATGGCATTGCTGCCGCCCCCCACGCAGGCGGTGATGCTGTCGGGAAGGCGTCCTTCCGCCTGCATGATCTGCTCCTTCGCCTCCCGGCCTATGACGCTCTGAAAGTCTCTCACCATGCTGGGGAAGGGATGAGCGCCTGCGGCTGTCCCCAGCAGATAGTGGGTGTTCTCGAAGCTGGCCGCCCAGTCCCGCATGGCCTCGTTGATGGCGTCTTTGAGCGTCCGGGAGCCGGAGCGCACCGGTATGACCTCTGCTCCCAAGAGCCTCATCCTGTAGACATTCATCTTCTGCCGCTCTATGTCCACCTCACCCATGTAGATCTGGGTCTCAAAGCCCAGGTTGGCGCCCACAATGGCCGTGGCCACGCCGTGCTGGCCGGCCCCCGTCTCGGCGATGAGCCGGGTCTTGCCCATCTTCTTGGCCACCAGCGCCTGGCCCAGGGTGTTGTTGAGCTTGTGCGCTCCGCCGTGCACCAGGTCCTCCCTCTTCAGGTAGACCCTGCGATCCAGCTTGCGGCTGAGGTTACAGGCATTGTAGAGGGGGGTGGGCCGGCCGGCGAAATCGGCCAGCAGTCCCTCCAATTCCTCTCGGAAGGAGCGGCTGTTCATGAGGCGCATGTAGGCGCGGGAGAGATCGGCCAGGGGTGCGACCAGCGTCTCGGGGACGAAGAGGCCGCCGTATCTGCCGAACTTCACAGCTTCGATGGCTGATGGATGACTGCTCAAGGGATCACCTGATGTACTAATTAATACTATGATGTATGAAAAAGTACATCATAGCAAGTATTAAAATCTATCGCCGCCCCGGTCGCCCTCGCCCTCCTGGGAAGGCTGCAGATCAGAAGGAAGCTCTCCTGTCAGGCACTCTATCCGCCTCTCTGCGCTTGCCAGCCGGCCCTCGCAGAGCCTGACCAGGCCCATGCCCTTCTCGTAGAGGTCCAGGCTCTCTTCCAGCCCCATCTTGCCGTTCTCCAAAGACTGCACAACCTTCTCAAGGCTCTCCAGGGCCTCATCCAGCCCCATCCCATCCTTCTTCTTCATCTCTCCCCCGCTCCTTCGCTTTGCGCCCCACTCTGCTCGCTCCAGCATTCCATCACCCGGCAGATCAGCCTTCCTTCTGCCAGGATCAACTCTATCACCTCGCCGGGGCGGGCGTCGCCTGCTGCCAGGAGCAGACCCCTCTCCGACCGGGCTATGGCATAGCCGCGCTGCAGAGTGGCCGCCGGGCCGACTGCTTCCAGCCGCCCGCATATGCTCTCCAGCTTAGACCGGCTGTCCTTCAGCCTCTGCACCAGGGCGGCGTCCTGCCGGGCGGAGAGATAGTCCAGCCTCTGCCTGGCATCTGTGGCAATGGCGGCCATCCTCCGGGCGGAGACGCTCCGCTTCAGATACTCCAGCCTCTCCGCCCGGCGCTCATGGGCCGTCCAGAGGGCGCGCATCATCCTCACCCGGCAGGAGAGGATGGCCTGCTTTATCGCCTCCACATCAGGCGCGGCCAGCTTGGCGGCGGCGGTGGGCGTCGCCGCCCGGGCATCCGCCACGAAATCGGCTATGGTAAAATCTGTCTCATGGCCCACGGCGGATATTACCGGAGCATCGCAGCCGGCAATAGCCCGGGCCACGACTTCGGAGTTGAAGCACCACAGGTCCTCGATGGAGCCGCCTCCCCGGCAGAGTATGACCAGGTCGCACCTGCCCCGCAGGGCGGAAAAGGCCAGGGCCAGGCTCTCCTCCGCTCCCTCACCCTGCACCTGGGCGGGGGAGAGTATGATCCTGGCCGGATAGGCCCCCAGGGTCTTGAGGACATCCCGCAGAGCCGCCCCCTGAGGAGAGGTGACGATCCCAATTCTCTCCGGATAGGAAGGAAGCGGCCTCTTTCTCTCCGGGGCGAAGAGCCCTTCTGCGGCCAGCTTCTTTTTCACAGCCTCCAATTGCAGGTAGCGAAATCCAAGACCAATGTCCTCTTTGACGCCCCGGACGATCAGTTGCACTCTGCCCTGAGGCCGATAGACGGCCACGTCCCCGAAGGCCATGATGTTCATGCCATCCTTCATCTCGAAGGCGAGAGTAGCTCCGCTGCTTTTGAAGAGGACGCAGGAGATCTGGGAGGCTTTATCTTTGAGGGTGAAGTACCTGTGCCCGGAGCGATGATGCAGGTAATTGGACACCTCGCCCTGCAGCCACAGGTCGCGCAGGCGGCCGTCGCCCTCCAGCCGTTCAGCGATGCGATCGTTGAGTGCAGTGACGGTGAAAATTTGCGCCAAGATAAGGCGGTTTACTCCCGCCCGATATTTAAGGGCGATTCATGGGCGGGGCGAAAGTGATGCCATCAAAGTCATTATCGGTTCTCTGTACCTTTGCGCCTCGGTGTTTTGCCGAAAATGAAAGAAAAAAAGATAGAGAGTGGCTGGAGGCCACTCCGGAAATCTCAGAAGTTCTCGAAGCTTCCCAGCCCCTCGTCCGTCGTGGAGAGGCCGAACTCCTCCGCCGGGGGCTGCCAGTCCCCTCCATAGCGCCCCGTCCTGGCCGGTTGGCCCGCCTGGCTCACCACCACCGAGGCGCTCACATCGGTGCTGGCCGTGCCGGTGCCATTCAGGCTGTAGGCCTCCAGGTGGGCCTGGTTGGTGTAGGGGCCGTTTTTGGCTGCCCTTGCGGTATAGGTTATGCTCCTCAGCTCTCCCGGCAGCAGATCGGTCAGCATCCAAACGGTGCGCTCCAGGCTGTAGTCCGAGGGCGGCTCGGATGTGGAGATAATGGACAGCTCCGGGGGCATATAATCCTCGATCTTCACCGCCATGCTGCTGCTCCCGGCGTTCTTCAGGCGGATGGCATAGTGGATCAGCGTCGTATCCGCGGCATCGATCTCCGCCGTCTTTTCGGCCAGGAGCTGTGGCGAGCAGCAGGGCAGCCCTTCGCCTCCTAAGTAGGAGATGTTTCTGCCCACTGCCATTTTATCGTTGTAGCCGCCTGAGGCCACGGCAACGTTGACCAGGTCGCCGGCCTCTTCGGTCACATTCAGGATCAGATTGATGGTGCTCTTGCTGCCTATGCCAAGGGATAGCAGCGTCCAGTTGGCATAGCTTTCGCCGATCTCAGAAGGCCGCAGTGACGACTCCACGAATTCTGTTCCCTCCGGGAAGATGTCCTGCACATAGACCGGACCCAGGGAGCGGCTGCCGTCGTTGATGACGGTGATGGTGTACTCGGCGAGGGTGGCGTTGACCTTGCCCACCAGGCCGTAGGTGATGCTGCCCTCCTTTCTCACAGTGATGTGGGGAGTGTCGTAGCGGGAGGTGCCGGTCAGGCTGGTCTTTCTGGTGATGGAGAACTCTCCGCGGTAAGACTCATCCGTGTCGATTGCCGTTCGGCGCTCTCCGGAGCTGCTGCCATTTCCGGATAGAACCGTGCCAGCGCCATCCTCTCCGCCCTCCAGGATGGTCCGGAAGCGAGCCTGGCCCTTAAACCGGGCCTCTGTGTTCATCTCGTTCAGGCCGCTGACCACAGTGCTCTGGTTGAGGTAGTCGAGGCTGGAGAACTGCTGTCCCATGTAGCTTCTCAGGGTGGGGTCCTCGCCGGCGGCGCAGCTCTTGTTGGTCAGGTCGCCGCCGCGCAGGGCCGCGTCGAGGCTTTTGGTATACATTCCCTCCTGCCACTTCATGGACTGGTTGACATTGAGGCGCGGGGTGTAGGAGAAATTGACCGGGGCGTGGACCAGGGAGATGTCCTTGGCCATATAATTGGAGCCGGTCTCGATCTGCTCCTCCACCCGGTAGCTGCCCGTGCCCCACTCATAGCTGCCCTGGCTGGAGCGGACGGCCTTAGAGGCGGACACGGACCCCAACCCCTGCACGCTGCGATTAGCCACCACATTTTCGCCGTACTCGTCGGCATATTCGTTGATTGTGAATCTGCCTGCATAGTCCTCCCGGGAGTAGAAGGCCGGACGCTCGAAGGGCTGCACATCCTCCGACTCCTTCTTGAGGACGGCTATGTGGCCCGCCCCCTGGAAGGAAACCTCGGTTTTAAGGGTGCTGCCGTTATCGCTCATGGTCAGGCTCTGATTGCGGTCGATGTCTGTGGCGTAGCGGTAGGACTCCCGCACCGAGGCTTTGGAGATCTGGTTTTTGCCCCGAATGTCCTCCGTCCAGCGGTCGCGGTAATTTATGGAGCGATTGCCCGGCAGGCTGAAGCTGGTGGGCCGGTGGGTGGCAGAGAGGCTGCTCTTCGATTCAGCGGAGCGGTTCTCCAGTATGAGCCGGGAGATCTGTTCGGCCTCGTATCTGCCGCTGCCGCTCTCCCTCAGGGAGACGACGGTGCCGGGCAGCTCATCCAGTGTGACCGAGGCCGAGGTGCTGATCGGGCCGGTCTCCGCAGAGGTTATGGCCGCCCGGTTGGTGGCGGTGAGAGGCTCCGGCCTGCTGTTCAGGTCGCTGTGCACATTGACGAAGCCTTCGCCCTTCACGCTCTGCTGCATGTCGAATGTCAGGTTGGCCCTCTCCGGCATGCGCAGGGTGATGTCGATGCTATAATCTCCCGGCTCCAGGACGTCAATTGTCCATGCATTGTTTGTGCCGGAATCGGGCTCGATGCTTGCCGATATGAAGATGCTGCCTGGGGGATAGTATTCCGTCAGGGTAACATTGTGTAGCATCCTCTTATTCGCAAAGTTTATTCTGAAGACGGCTTCTCCTCCGGGCAGCGGACTTGAGGTAAGGCAGCTCTTGGTTAGGGTAAGCTCTGGACCGAGGAGGTAGATGCCCGCGTCCCATGTAAGGTCTGACTGCCCGGCGACCAGGGTGATGTCGCCCGTCAGACCGCTGGCCGGGTCGGCATCGCTGTCAAGGCTGCCGTCTCCCCCCTGGTTCAGGGCAGTGAAGGCATACTTTTCCGGCAATGTGAAATTCAGCCGGTAGACCCCCGGCTCCAGATCGAAAAAGCCGTACTGGCCGCTGCCGTCGGTGACAACGGTGCGCACAGTTGCCCCGTTTTTATCCAGCAGAGCCACAGTCACACCAGCTACGCCCGTCTCGCCTTCATCCTGAACTCCATTTCTATTTGCGTCCTGCCAAACCCGGTCTCCGAGGGTTGCAAGCCGATAGAATCCGGCGTCGATGGTTATGTCCGTCCTGCCGGAGAATATAGTCACAGCAGCCGTCCTGCCGGCGGAGTCGATGTCGCTGTCGGCGCTATCGTCGCCGCCCCGGTTCTGGGGGCTGGTCAGGAAATCCTGGGGCGCAGTGAACTTCAGGGTGTAGTCGCCCGCTGCCAGGCCGGTGAAGTTGTAGCCGCCGCTGCTGTCCGTCGTCGTCTGCCCTGCCAGGGCTCCCTCGGCATCATACAGTTGCACCAGCACGCCCTCTATGCCCGTCTCGCCGGCGTCCTGAATGCCGTCGGCGTCGAGGTCGTTCCAGACATAGTCGCCCAGTGCCACCCGCAAATTGACCGCCGCATCGCGGGTGATGTCGCTGGCTCCCGAGGCCAGGGAGAATATGTCCGTTTTTCCGGCGGCATTGGTATCGCTGTCGGCGTTGTCGTCTGCTCCCCGGTCCCTGGGGCTGAAGCTGTAGCCATCCGGTGCATGGAATACGAGATAGTAGTCGCCGGGCACCAGCCCGGTGAAGATGTATTGTCCCGTGGCGTCGGTGCTGGTGTCGCCGACCGGTGATCCATCCCGGCGGAATAGCTCAACGACAACGCCGGGAACTCCTGCTCCCCGACCCTGGTTGATGCCGTCGGCATTCTGGTCGTCCCAGACGTAGTCGCCGACTGCCGCAGGCCGGACCACCCCGGCATCGATGGACAGGTCGGTCTTGCCCGAAGTCAGGGTCGCAGTGGCCGTCCTGCCGTCGGCTGCGGCATTGCTGTCCTTTTGAGTGTCGCTGCCTGCACCGGCAGAGGTGAAGCTGTAGCCCTGGGGAGAGCTGAAGACCAGGTAGTAGTCGCCCGCGGTGAGCCCGGTGAAGGAGTAGTAGCCGCTGCCGTCCGTGGATGTGCTGCCGAGCATTGTGCCGTTGGAAGCATAGAGCTGTACAGAAATCCCGGCCACACCAGCCTCCCCTCCATCCTGAAGGCCGTTGCCGTTCACATCCTCCCAGACGTGGTCGCCTAAGGCTGCCCTCTGGTTGAAGGCCGCCCAGGTGGACAGGTCCGTTTCAGCCGGCAGGAGGGAGACGACGGCCGTCCATCCGCTTATATCGGCATCGCTGTCTCTGGAATCATCGTTGCCCTGATCCCTGGGGCTGGCGCTGTAGCCCGGCGGGCCGTGCACCACCACATAGTAGTCTCCCGGAATCAGATCCTCGAAGAGATACCTGCCGCCTGCATCGGTCTGGGTGGAATTGACCGGCGTTGCATCGGAGCGATAGAGGTCCACGGTCACGCTCGGTATGCCCTGGCCGTTGCCCTGGAATATGCCGTCGGCATTCTGGTCGTCCCAGACGAAGCCGCCCAGAGCCGCAGGCAGATACAGTCCGGCGTCCCAGGAGGGGTCGCTGTCCCCGGAGTGCAGGATTATTCCGGCTGTCTGGCCGTCTGCTGCGGCATCGCTGTCCAGGAGATCGGATGAGGCCTCCTTCGGGCTGAACTTATAGCCGGAGCGAGCCTCAAATCTCATGGAGTAGTTGCCCGGCGGCAGATCGGTGAAGCTGTAATGCCCGCTGGCATCAGTGTAGGCGGTAGCCAGCAGGCCGTTGCCGTCATACAGATCCACCTTGACGGCGAAGATACCACTCTCGTCAGTTCCCTGCCGGCCGTCGGTCACCGTATCCTCCCAGACATAGTCGCCCAGGGAGGCTGGCCGGTACAGGCCGGCATCGATGGTCAGGTTGTCTTCGGCATATTTGAGGTCGATTGGCCCCGTCCAACCGTCTGCCGCAGCATTGCTGTCCGCCCCACCGCCTGCGCCTGGCTGGGTGAAGGCGTAGCCTGTGGGCGGCAGGAACCGCACCTGGTAGATTGCCGCATCCAGATTGCTGAAGGCATATTTGCCGCTGCCGTCTGTGAAGGTCGTGGCCAGCAGGCTGCCGCCCTGGCCATAAAGCTGCACGGCCACGCCGGACAGCCCCGGCTCACCGAAGTCCTGGATGCCGTTTCCGTCCAGGTCCTCCCAGACATAGTCGCCCAGAGAGGATTTGACGCCCATTCCCGCGTCCCGGCTGCCGTCCCCGTCCACCCAGACAAAGTCGCCCACTGACGCCGGCCGGAAGGCTCCCGCATCCCGGCTGTGGTCGACCTGCCCGGATTGCAGAGTGAATGCTGCCGTCCTGCCGGCGGAGTCGGCATCGCTGTCGCTGCCGTCATCAGAGCCCTGATCTACGGCTGTGAACCTGTAGCCCTGCGGCTGCGTGAAGACCAGGTAGTACTGGCCGGGGTACAGGCTGGTGAAGCTGTAGTACCCCTGGCTGTTGGTGGTGGTCGAGGCGACGGGGCTTCCATCGGCCCGGAAGAGGGAGACGGCCACTCCGGAGATGCCAGACTCTCCTGCATCCTGCATTCCGTTTCCATTCAGGTCGTCCCAGACGAGGTCGCCGAGGGCCGCCGGCCGGATCAGCCCGGCGTCGAGGGTCAGATTGCTCTGGCCGGAGAAGAGGGTCACAGCGTCGGTTGCGCCGCCCGCCCCGGCATCGCTGTCGGAGCTGTCAATGCCCACATCGGCAGATGTGAAGCTGTAGCCTGAGGGCCTGACAAACCGGACGTAATAGGTGTCGGGATAAAGAGACGCAAATCCATAGAATCCGTTATCGTCCGTGGCGGCCTCTGCCAGCATTGTACCGTTGCTGTGGAAGAGCTGAACTGTTACCTGGGAGACGCCCGGCTCGCCGGCATCCTGCTGTCCGTCGGCATCCAGGTCCTCCCAGACGAGGTCTCCCAATGATGACCTTTTAGATATGCCCGCCCACCAGGACAGGTCCTTCTCTCCGGAGAGAAGCTCTGTGGTCTCCGTCCTGCCGTTGACCGCCGGATCGCTATCCAGGCTGTCGTCGCTTCCCTGATCGGCGGGGCTGATGCTGTAGCCCTGGGGGGGCAGGAAGACCAGATAGTAGCCGTCGGGCACCAGGTCGGAGAAGAGGTAATAGCCGTTTTCGTTGGTGGCTGTGCTGGCGGCGAGGGTGCCGTTTGCGTGATAGAGGTTGACGGTCACCGCCGGTATGCCCGCCCCCCGGCCCTGGTAAATGCCGTCGGCATTCTGATCATCCCAGACGAAGCCGCCGATGGCCGCCAGCCGATAGAATCCTGCATCCCAGGTGGGGTCATACTCACCGGAGGATAGGGCGGTCTCTTCGGTCAGACCGCTGCCGTCGGCATCGCTGTCGCTTCCATCTCCGCCCTGGTCGGTGGGGCTGGCGTGGTGGCCGTCCGGCCGGGTGAATTTCAGATAGTAGTCGCCGGGCAGCAGGCCGGTGAAGTTGTATCTGCCGTCTGCAGCGGTATGGTTCTCGGCGATCTTGCTGCCTGAGGAGGCAAACAGCTCCACCAGGACGCCGGCCGTTCCCGGCTCGTCCGGGTCTTGGACGCCGTCGGCATTGGCGTCAAGCCAGACCCGGTCGCCTATGCCCGCCAGCCGGCAGGCTCCGGCATCCCAGGAGAGGTCGGACTCTCCTGAGGCCAGGGAGGTGATGGCTGTCCGGCCGTCATCTCCGGCATCACTGTTGTGGGTGGCATCGCCCGCTCCGGCCAGGGTGAAGAAGTAGCCGGAGGGCAGCAGGAACTTCAGGGAGTAGTCTCCGGGCGAGAGGCCGGCAAATCCGTAGAATCCCGATGGATCGGTGACCATCTCAGCGAGCTTTGCCCCGCTGCCGTCGTAGAGCACCACAGTCGCCCCGGCGATGCCCGGCTCGCCCCCATCTTGCAGGCCGTTGTAGTTGCTGTCCTCCCAGAAGAGGTCGCCTATGGATGCCTTGCGGGACAGTCCGGTGTCCAGAGTGAGATTGTTCTCTCCTGAGGCCAGGCTGAAGACCTCCGTCCGGCCGTTCACCCCGGCATCGCTATCTTTGCCGTCGTCGCTTCCCGCATCCCTGAGTGTGTTGCTGTAGCCCTGGGGGGGATGGAAGAGCAGATAGTAGTCGCCGGGCACGACGTTCGTGAAGCTGTAGTTGCCCGACGAATCGGTTAATGTGCTGGCCACCAGGCTGCCGTCCGGCCGGTGCAGCTCCACCATGATGTCTGCCAGGCCGGGTTCGCCGCCGTCCTGAATGCCGTTTCCGTTGGAGTCCTCCCAGACAAGGTCTCCCAGAGACGCCCTACGGTATATACCGGCATCCCAGGTGGGGTCGTCCTCGCCGGAGACCAGGAAGGTTACGATGGTGCGGCCCCCTGTCCCGGCATCGCTGTCATTGCGGTCGTCTCCGCCCTGGCGGGCAGCGGTGAAGGTAAATCCTGCCGGCAAGACCGAGAACTCCAGCAGATAAGAGCCGGGGTCGAGGCTGCCAAATCCGTACAGACCGTTGCCGTCGGTTTGCGTCGTGCCTACGAGTGTGCCGTCCGGCTGATAGAGCCTGACGGTGACACCCACTACGCCCGGCTCGCCGGTCTCCTGGATGCCGTTGGCATTTCGGTCCTCCCAGACG